>CAZXJE010000157.1:0-7965 GCA_964640835.1 uncultured Eubacteriales bacterium | reverse complement strand
CACGTCCGAGCGAAGTTTCCTCGCTGGGGAAACTGAGCGTGTTTTTGATATCATGTATTCTGATCACTCGGAATGACATCATCATGTATTTGGGGATTTTCTCTTCTCTCGGTGGATTTGCCGCTGATTTCGTTGACATTGGACCCTGCAGTTGTTATGATTTCACTTCATTTCCATGAACTTGGATTATTCACGAACTGATATCGCTGCAAAGGCAAGGAAGTAGCCCAAATCGATATTTTTTATGAATAATTCAGGTTAAAGGATTTTGCCGATGATAAAACGGTACACACGGCCAGAGATGGGTGCCATTTGGGAAGATCAAAACAGATACCAGAAATGGATTGATGTAGAAATGGCTGTCTGTGACGCTTGGTTCGAACTGGGCGAGATCCCAGAAGACGCTCTCCAGAGGATCAAGAAGAATGCCTCCTTCAATACAAAGAGGATCGACGAGATCGAAAATGTCGTGAAACACGACATCCTTGCCTTTCTCACCTCGGTCTCGGAATTTGTCGGAAAAGATTCTCAGTATGTCCATCTCGGATTAACGTCCTACGACGTCGTTGATACAGCGCTATCCCTCCTCATCAAAGAATCTCTGGAAAAAATATCAAAAGGCCTGAACACTCTCAAAGAAGTACTCAAAGATAAGGCAATCGAGCACAAAACAACAGTCATGGTCGGACGGACGCATGGCGTTCATGCGGAACCCATAACCTTTGGCGTTAAGGTGCTAGTTTGGTACGAAGAGATCCGAAGACATTGCGAACGCATCTCCAGGGCAACGGAGAACATCAGCTATGGACGGATCTCCGGTTCAGTGGGAACATATATCCATCTTGACCCAAGAGTCGAGGAGATCGCACTGGCAAAGCTGGGTCTTCGACCCGCGAAGATCTCCACTCAGGTCCTACAGCGTGACAGGCACGCTGAAGTTATTGCAGTACTGGCTCTCGTATGCACATCCTTGGACAAATTTGCGCAAGAAATCCGCCACCACCAGAAAACAGAAGCTCTTGAACTGGAGGAACCCTTCACGAAAGGCCAGAAGGGCTCTTCATCCATGCCGCACAAGAAAAACCCGGTTCGCACAGAGCGTGTTTCGGGGCTCGCCCGTATCACACGAAGTAACCTCCAGACTGCATTGGAGAATATCCCTCTCTGGCATGAGAGAGACATCTCTCACTCATCAGCGGAGCGGGTGATATTCCCTGATTCATTCATCATAACAGATTTTCTTCTCGCTGAGATGACAGATATCATTAAAAACTGGAGAGTTCATCCAGAAAGAATGATGGCAAACCTAAATCTCACACGTGGACTCATCTTCTCCCAGAGAGTGATGCTAGCACTGACCAAGAAGAACATCTCACGCGAGGACGCATACAAGCTGACCCAGCGAAACAGTCTTAAAGCTTGGGATGAGCAGAAGGATTTTAAAGAACTCCTGAAAGCAGACCCCGAAGTGACCCAGTTGCTATCTGTTGAAGAAATCGAAGACTGTTTTTCTCTTGATCCCTATTTGGATAAGATAGATTACATTTATGAAAAGGTGTTTGCCGATGAAAGTTAGAGTCCTGGTCTCCTTCAAAGACAGCGTCCTGGACCCTCAAGGACAGACGGTCAAAAACGCACTCCACACCCTTGGTTATAGGGAGGTGAAAGATATCCGTCAAGGCAAGGTGTTTGAGATCGAATTGGAGGGTATCTCAATCGAAGAAGCGGATCGGATCATCCCGGAAATTTCCGATAAAGTTTTGGCAAATCCAATCATCGAAAAATTTGAATATCAAATCATCGAATAAAAGATTATGAAATTTGGCGTTGTGATTTTTCCCGGATCTAACTGTGATTACGACACATATTTTGTCCTCAAAGATGTCTTCGATCAGGAGACAACCTTTCTCTGGCACAAAGAGCACACTCTGCATGGTGTTGACTGTGTGGTTCTCCCTGGAGGATTTTCATATGGTGACTATTTAAGGTCAGGAGCTATCGCAAAATTTTCGCCGCTCATGCAGGAAGTGAAAGAGTTCGCTGATAAAGGGGGGCTCGTTCTCGGAATCTGTAATGGCTTCCAAGTCCTCCTTGAGTTGGAGCTCCTCCCGGGTGCGATGCTCAGGAACAAAAACCTCAAATTTCTCTGTCAGCATGTCCATCTGAGAACAGAGAATACCCGCACACCGTTCACGAACAGAGTGCAAAAAAGAGATGTGCTTAAGATCCCCATCGCCCACTTCGACGGCAACTATTTCGTGGAACCTGAAACTCTGAACACGATCAAGCAGAACGACCAGATCATCTTCCGCTATTGCGAACCCGATGGCCAGCTCACAGAGCGAGCAAATGTCAACGGATCCATGGAGTGCATCGCCGGCCTCATAAACACAGGGGGCAACGTCTTGGGGATGATGCCCCATCCTGAAAGGGCATCTGAAACCATACTGGGCAGCGAGGATGGACGAATCATCTTCGAATCGATCATCCATTCGCTGAGATAAATATTCTGGATCAAACAATATGATCGATAAAAAATTACTGAAGGAACACAATCTCACAGAAGAAGAATACAACCTGATCGTTGAGCTCATCGGCAAAGAGCCCAATCTCACAGAGTTGGGCATATTCTCTTTGATGTGGTCTGAACACTGCAGCTACAAAAGCTCTAAAATCCATCTGAAAAAACTTCCCGTTGAGGGCAAAGACGTCATCCAAGGGCCCGGTGAAAACGCCGGCATCATCGATATCGGCGAGGGACTGGCCGTTGTCTTCAAGATCGAATCACACAATCACCCTTCCTTTATCGAGCCTTACCAAGGAGCGGCAACAGGAGTTGGTGGTATTTTGCGAGACATTTTCACCATGGGTGCCAGGCCTATCGCCGTTATGGATTCTCTGCGTTTTGGACCTCTGGATAAGCCCAGAAACCGAGCCATCATGGACGGAGTTGTGGCAGGAATAGCCGGTTATGGCAATTCCATCGGTGTCCCCACTGTGGGAGGGGAGATATATTTCAACGACTGCTATTCCCTCAATCCCCTTGTGAACGTGTTCAGTCTCGGCATTGCAGAGAAAGACAAGATCTTTTATGCCAAAGCCGAAGGAACCGGGAATTCTGTGCTCTATGTGGGGTCGAAGACAGGACGAGACGGCATCCACGGGGCAACCATGGCATCTGCTGAATTCGGTGAAGACCTGGAAGAGAAAAGGCCCAATGTCCAGGTCGGCGATCCCTTCAAAGAGAAACTCCTGCTCGAGGCCTGTCTGGAAGTCATGGATCAAAACCTGATCGTGGGAATCCAAGATATGGGAGCGGCTGGTCTGACCTGTTCGACTACTGAGATGGCGTCCAATTCAGGAGCAGGGATAGAGATCGATCTCGACCTCGTTCCCCAGCGTGAAGAGGGCATGACGCCCTATGAAATCATGCTGTCTGAATCACAGGAGAGAATGCTCATCGTGGCCAAAAAAGAAAAAGTGGCCGATGTCCAGAAGGTATTTTCCAAATGGGACCTGGATGCCGTAATCATAGGCCGCGTGACCGACAACGGACGCCTCATCGTTGATGCCGGAGGGAAGAGGGTCGTAGACATTCCGGTTGGCCCTGTCGTCAACCTTTGTCCAACGTACAGAAGGCCGAGTGCCGTCCCAGCCTATCTCGAGCCCAAATCACAGCTCGACCCCGTCCCTTCTATCCCCGAGGACCTTAACGGGGTTATGGAACAGCTCCTGTCCTCTCCAACAATCTCGGATAAAGAGTGGGCCTTCCGCCAGTATGACCACATGGTCCAGACGAACACGGCTCTATTGCCCGGAGCGGATGCCTCTCTCCTGCGGATAAAAAATACAAATAGAGCGCTTGCTGTAGCTCTTGATGGAAACTCTCTCTATACCTATCTTAATCCAAAAACTGGTGGAAAGATCGCAGTCGCGGAAGCCTGCCGGAACTTAGCCTGTGTCGGGGCTTCACCCATCGGCGTGACGAACTGTCTGAACTTCGGGAATCCCGAAAAGCCAGAGATCATGTGGCAGTTCCAGAACGTCATCGACGGTATCACCGAAGCCTGCCAAACCCTCGACATCCCTATCACTGGAGGAAACGTCAGTTTTTATAACGACACTGAAGGTGTATCCATACACCCCACACCAGTGCTGGGAGTGGTGGGGCGCCTGGACGATATAAACAAAACCACAAGCCCCCCATTCAAGCGGGTGGGAGATATTATTTGCCTTCTGGGACAAAACAAAGATGAGCTCGGAGCCTCAGAATACTTAAAATGTGTGCACAAGCAGGAAAGAGGGCTTACTCCTCAGATCGACCTGAATACAGAAAAAAAGGTCCACGAGCTGTGCATTGCGGCGATAAAGCAGGGTTTATTGTCCTCCGCCCATGATGTGTCTGAAGGCGGATTGGCTATCTGCCTTGCAGAATGTGCTTTTCTGAGCGAGAAAAAGATCGGCTTCACTGTCGACCTGCAGGACGATTTAAGACCCGATGCCCTTCTTTTTGGGGAGAGCCAATCCCGTATCTGTGTATCCGTTCGCGCAGAAAACCTCACTGACTTGCGCAAACTCACAGAAGATCACTCTATTCCCCTGACTGTACTTGGAAAAACGGGCGGGGAACACATGGTCATCCATCACAGGGGAAAAGAGCTTCTCAACATCTTGGTCCTTCAAGGATACAACATGTGGAAGCAGAACATCCCCGATGCTTTCATGATAAAATGATCCATCCCGTAAGAATCTTCAAAAAGCGATTCGTTTTCCTTCTGGTGTTATCGATCGGTGCGGCACAAGGCTTTAGTATGGAATTCAGCCTCAAAGTCGCAGGGGGGGTCAGTTTTATCAATCCTCAGGAAGTCAACACTGTCCTTCAAAGTTGGGAAGAATACTGGATCACCAGAGCAGATTCGACTAATACTTGGAGTTACCTCGGAGGCAAAGTCTCTACACTGAAACTGGGTTACGATTTTGAGATTGAATTGATCTTCAGCTTTACTCCCCGACTGGCTATCGGTTTGAGCAGTGGCTACATATTCAGCGACGTGAGTGAGGGAGCCACAACGCTGACAATTGAGAAAGTTTTGGGAACGTTCGACCATGTCAAATCCACAAAAATCAATGCCATTCCGCTCATCTTGAGCGGATACTACATCCAGCCTATAAATTCATCGCTCAGTCTCTTTTTCAGGGCAGGAGGCGGGCCGATGTGGGCCAAATACTTCGAGAGAGACGGGAATAAAAATATCGATAACGAAAGTTATTCCTACCCACAATCGATCTCTGCATCCGCTCAAGGCCAGATCTATCTCCTGGGATTGGGCGTTGTTTTTGAAACAGAACCAGGCATTCGTTTTTTTATGGAAGGAACCTGGAGAAAGGCAACAATCACCGGTTTTTCTGGAGAAAACAAAGAGAAAGAGACAGGTGCGCTCACCTATGTGGAGGAATACGAATCGAGTTATGAACTCTGGCAGGCCAAATATCAGATCTTTGCCGAGCCGCCCAGCGGGGAAAACTATAGAGAGGTGAAACAAGGGACGATCGATTTCAGCGGTTTTTCTATAAAAATTGGATTAATAATTAAATTTTAAAGGGATGAAAAATGAGGGAAGATGTATTCCGGAGTCCAAAAAAAAGAGGGAAGATCGCTGTATTCCTCTCCGGAAGGGGGTCGAACTTTGTGGCCATCCACGACGAGATCCTGGCGGGGAAGATCAACGCGGATATCGAGCTGGTTTTCAGCAACAAAAAAGAAGCTCCCGGTTTAGAGATCGGTCAGGAGCGTAAACTCCAAACACTATCACTCAATCCTAAAGAATTTACAACGCGAGAGGATTATGACCGAGAGATCATTGAAAAAATCCAAAAAAGGGGTATCGACCTTATTTGTCTGGCAGGATACATGCGGATTTTGACTTCATCTTTCTGCGAAGCGTTTAGAAACAAGATCATCAATATTCATCCCGCTCTGCTGCCTTCTTTTCCAGGGCTTCATGTTCAGCAGAAGGCCATCGATTGGGGAGTCAGATACTCAGGGGCCACTGTCCATTTTGTCATTCCTGAGGTGGATATGGGGCCGATCATCACCCAGGCCGTCGTTCCGGTGCTCCAGGATGACACTGAGGATACGCTCAGCGAAAGGATTTTAAAGGAAGAGCACAAAATCTATCCCGAAGCAGTCAGATTGTACTTCGAAGGGAAACTGGAAGTCCGGGACCGACGCGTATTCATCCTCTAAGCGTTCCTCGCTGTTCCGCTCTCCGGGGTCCATGAGTTGTCAGCTAGAGTTTTGGGGGATCGAGTTTCGGAGGTGTGCCGAACAGCTCCTTGTATATGTCCGGATATGAATCCTTTGCCCCGATGAGGAGAAAGGTCAAGGGCATGACCTCTTTGGCCTTCTGGCTCATCCGACTCACGATCTGGCGAATATCCCACTGTGCTGTCGTGTCCTCTCTGAGTCTTGCCATATGGTATAACTCTCTGGCATTGACTTTCATCAGGACGCGTCTTTTGTGGGCATTGGTGAGTGCATACTCTGCACCTGTTTTCAGAGAATCTCTCAGTGTCCTGTAACACTTTTCTGTTTGGTCGATGACATCCAGAAAGTCCTTTTCAGCTCCGACATCTCTGATGGAGGGAGGCACAGTGACACCCAAATCCAGGTTATAGGGTTGCGCAGTCAAGGTGGCCATCCGATGTCTTTTGAGTTGGGCAAAACAAGTGGCAGATATCACCAAGTCAAACGTCAGGCTTACGTACTCGAATTCCCTGAGGACCCCATCAAAAAACTCCATGTGTTCGAACGCAGTCTTGCAGAGGTCTTTTTTCTGCTCCGCTTCTAAGGCCTCTGCCTTCGCCAGACACTCTTCGTATGAGTGTCTCGTAGAGGTGTGCAGCAGTGCGGCGATCAGCCTTGTATCACCATCAACCGTGTGATCCACCAGTCGGACACATTCATCCTCTCCTCTTTCTATCCCGTTCTTTCCTTTTTTTTGGTCGTGCCCATTTTGTTCTATGGAGAGAGTCCCTGCCGTCTCTTCGAGGTTATTATATGTTTTGGCATCATAATCATTGGCCTCCGTGAAAAGCAATATCGAGGGCGCTATTTTTTTTGCGAGTGAAAATATCTTCTGATTGAGGTCCCCGATCTCAGACAGATCATTGGAGGCAAACCGCCGGATGAGAAATTCCAAGTTTCTTGCGTTGGCAGTCATCCCCAACTGACCTAGAGTCGCCAGGCTCACACAATACCGGGCATCCTCCTTCGCCCAACCAGTCAGGATCGAATGTTTTTTGGGATTGGACGCAAGCTTCGGGAACGTTTCAAAAATAAAGGGTTTAAGCTTTTTATAGAGTTCATGGTAAAGGGCGTTCTGGATCTCGATGATCTTAAGAAAGGTCTTCTGTTTTCCTGCTTTCTTTATCTCTTCTGGTAGGAGAAAGTCATCATCCAGCTTGACGTAGCGTTGAGATTTTTCCGTGTATGAGCAGAGACGGAATTTTTCGATCTCCTCAATGGCCAGACGGCTGACGCCGATAATGTCAAAATTGAAGACGGCGTGTTCAGCCACAGAATGGTGTCCCATTTTGAAGATGACTGTTCTGTTCGACCGCCTGGCCCCCTCAACCTCCGATCTGGCCACAGCCCTCAAAACATCGACAGAGCGAGGATCCCGCGAAATGCGCGCATAAGCGGCGGACATGGTCTCAGGAGTGACATTCCGGAGGGACGGACTGTTCTTTTTCAGTTCATCGATGACGGAACTGTCAACATTGTATCCTGCGAGTATCACTTTCATGGTTTTCCCTACAATAAAAGACAAGACAGGGAATTGTCAAACTTTATGGGCTGCGGAAAACACTTCCAAAACCGTGATGAATGACATTCCGAGTGCTCCAATTGGTGATTTCGAAAACGAACAACGGAACATCAGTAGGACTCTGTCCATTTTATAT
>CAZXJE010000156.1:0-7999 GCA_964640835.1 uncultured Eubacteriales bacterium | reverse complement strand
TAATCCTAAATTTCCAGATGTTCGCCCTATTCGCTCCTATTCTATCCTGCATGACGGCGCTTTCTTTTCGTTCTGCCCAGGTCAAATAGAGCGCAAGGACGAGAAACCACATCATGGCAAAAACGATCTTGATCAGCACGATGAGTATATCAATCATTGTTTTTTCTTAAAGAATGCAATTTCCTTACCCATTTCTTCTAGAATCGCGGCCGGTGATGTGAATGACTTGACGCTGAAATCTGCATTCGCCAATTTTGCCAGGTCGATAAGTATCTCCCATTCCGGCCGTGACTCCCCTATACATTCAAGGACAGGAGAAAATTCTTGGACAATTCCGTCCACGTTTGTTAGAGATCCGGATTTTTCAGGGATCACTGAAGTGGGCAACACAACATCCACAAGTGCGTCCAAATCACTGGAATGAGGAGCTAAAAGGATCGTGTTTTTTATTTGATCTAGATGAGCTTTGATCTCCCCGGAATTGGTCTGATCCCCTAAAAAGCTTCCGAATATCAGTAGCATATCCGTATTCTCTGAAACTTGACTCCAATCCAATGGCATGATATCAAAACCGATCTCCAGGGCACCTCTCCTGTTTGGAGTACGCTCCGATGTGAGCAAGATTTCATCCGCTTTTCCTTGAGGTGGATCAACAAAGAAGACCTGTTCCGTGGAATAGTTTTCGATAAACAATTTTTTCACAAGGAACAATTCCTCATTGGTAAGCCATGTATTCAATATTAGGGCTATACGAGTATCTCTGAGTCGACTCATCTTTTTTGCGATATAAGGGAGCACAGTCTCCCATTTTAGAATGTCTTTTCCGTTATTGCTGATGATTTCTTTGAGTCGTCCATCATCCAGGTAGGAATAACTATAGCGCCCGACGTCACATATCCAGAATCCATTGATATCAGGATTTTTCCTGGAGCGATATCGAAACACGCGTTTGGGGACTGGAAAACGGTGAAAAGCGTTGTTGTAATGGATTGAGATACTGCATCCTCTGCTACAGTGGGGACAGATAGAATCGCCGCTGTCCAGAAGCCAGCTTCGTGTCTTGAATCGAAAATCAGAATCGGTTATTGCACCTACTGGACATATCTCTGCCAGGTTACCTGAGTAATTATTGTCTACATTGATCTCATCCAGCGTGTTGATCTCTGTATGGTTACCCCTTTCAAAAACACCCAGCTCGCAGGTCCCTGTCACCTCTTTCAAGAATCGCACGCAACGCCTGCACAAGACACACCGCTCTTGGTCGTGCAGGAGGTTTTTTCCGATCCGGGCTTTCTTCCGTCTCTTTTCCTTGACTTCGCTGAATTGGCTATCGAACAGGCCATACTCCTCGTAATAATCCTGGAGCTTGCACTCCCCTGCTTGATCACAGATGGGGCAATCCAGCGGGTGTTCAGCGAGCAAGAACTCCAGCACTCCCTTTCTCGCTTCAGCAACTCTTTCGTTCTTGGTAAAGACCTTCATCCCTTCTCGGACTTGTGTGGAACAGGATAGCTCCAGTTTGGGCACTCCCTCGATCTCAACCAAACACATGCGACAGGTTCCTTCTGGCTCGAAGGCAGGATGATAGCATAAGTGAGGGATAGCGATTCCCGCTTCTTGAGCCGCATTGAAGATAGTCGTGTCCTCAAGTGCATCAACTGGCTGATCATCTATGAAAATCTTTACCATCTGTTTCCTTCTATCCGTTCCTTAATCCTTAATAAAAGATTCAAGTTCCTCTCTGAATTTCTGGGCGATCGAAAGGATTGGCATGGCCGCTGCATCTCCCAGAGGACATAGAGTTTTTCCCAATATATTGGAGGCCACTCGGATAATATTGTCGATATCACCTTTTTTTCCTTCACCGTTCGCCATACGATCGACCGTTTTGCTGATCCAGGCATTTCCGATACGGCAGGGCGTACACTGGCCGCAAGACTCATGGGAATAAAACCTGGCCACGCGTCTCAATACCTCAAGCATAGAGGTATCTTCATCGATAACGATGATAGCACCAGATCCAAGCATGGATTTTGCCTCCATCAAAGAATCAAAATCCATCGGTATATCAATCTCGTCAGGCGTAAGGATTGGCGCTGACATCCCGCCGGGTATGACAGCTTTCAGCGTTTTTCCCTTTTTCATGCCACCGGCATGCTTGAAGATGATCTCTTTAAGGTTTGTCCCAACCGGGAGTTCGAAAATCCCAGGTTTGACCACCATCCCGCTTACACCAAAGATCCGTGTTCCTCCATCCTTGGGCAGTCCCTGTTTTTTGAACCAATCCGCTCCGTTTAGAATAATGAAAGGGATATTCGAGAGCGTTTCAATGTTGTTGATCACCGTGGGAGACTTAAAAAGCCCGATAGAAGCAGGAAATGGAGGTTTTAAACGGGGATTTCCTCTTTTCCCCTCGAGGGACTCCAAGAGAGCGGTCTCTTCCCCACAGATATAAGCACCCGCTCCTCTGTGGACACAGACTTCCAGGTCAAACCCACTCTCGAGAATGTCTTTCCCAAGATATCCTTCTGCGTAAGCCTCTGCTATCGCCTCCTCTAGTCTGAGTGCAACGACCTCATATTCGCCTCTGATGTAGATGAAGGCATTGTGGATGCCTACGCAATAGGAAGTGATGATGATTCCCTCTAATAACAGATGGGGATTGTGTGTCATGATATAGCGGTCTTTGAATGTGCCGGGTTCGCCTTCATCAGCGTTCACACAGAGATACTTGGGTTTGTCCACCCCCTTTGGCACAAAACTCCATTTAACGCCAGCAGGAAATCCAGCGCCCCCTCGACCTCGCAAGCTTGCTTCTTTGACTTCATCGAGGATTTTCTCCGGAGTCATTTCTTTGAGAGCTTTCTGGACAGATTTGTATCCACCCTTCTTTATATAGACACTGATCGCGTGGGCGTTTTCAACGTCAAAAAGTTTGCTTAATAGTTTTTCTTTCACTGTTTCGTTTTTATTCTAAATTATCCAGGATTTCATCAATTGTTTTTTTATCTAGATTCCCATAGTAATCATAATTTATCATCATACAGGGAGCATGCTCACAAGCCCCCAAACACTCAACTGTGCTGAGTGTGAACCTCTTATTTTCTGTTGTCTCACCCAGCTCGATTCCCAACTTTTCCTTCAAGTAATCGATGAGAGTCTGTGCTCCCAGCAATGAACACGTCAGGTTGGAGCAGATCTGGATGTGATACTTTCCTACAGGTTTGCGGTTGTACATCGTATAGAATGTAACAACCTCTCTCACTTGGATGGGCTTAATCTCCAACAGGTCCGCGACCTGTTTTTCCTCGGCGGCAGAGATGTAGCCGACATCTTTCTGCACGAGATGAAGCACAGGGAGCAGAGCGGCCTTTTTTTGTGGATAGCGAGCGATGACCTCTTCGATCTTTTTTTTTGTCAACTCGGAAAATTCAGGACTCATCTGTCCAGTTCTCCTCCGATCATGTTCAGGCCGCCAAATGTCGGGATGATATCCGCAATATAGTGACCCTGGATCATCTCCTCAAGAGCAGCAACGATGTGAAAACAGGGCCCTCTGAGATGAAGCCGATAGGGCTTGTCCGTTCCATCCGAAACGATATAGTATCCCACTTCTCCACTGCCCCCCTCAACAGAGAAATAAACATCACCCTTCGGAGGCCTGATACCATGTCCTGTCATGAAAAACTTAAAGTGATTGATCAGACCTTCGATGTTTGTATAGGTATCCTCTTTCGGAGGAACGATGTATTTTTTCCCTTTGGTCAGGATCCGGGGGTAAATCTCTTTCTCAGAGCCCTCTAGGTTGGGCGAGAGCATGATTTTCGCCTCCGTTTTCTTTGCTCTCGAAGCCTTAATCGCTTCAGCCGGCTCGAGACCATCAGCTAAAACAGAGGGGGAAGACAGGGGGACTTTTTTTCGTGCTTGTTCAATGATCTTGAGGCTCTGCTCCATTTCCTTCATACGAACCATGTATCTGTCAAAGTTGTCGCCCTTATCACCAAGAGGAATTTCAAACCGCACTTGATCATAAGTGCAATAAGGATGAGCCTTGCGTACATCATAAGAGACACCACTCGCTCTCAGGCAAGGACCTGTAAATCCATAGTTGATCGCCATTTCAGGACTCACTACAGCCACATCCTTTGTTCTGTTCAGCCAGATCTTGTTTTTATCAAGGAGTCCATGGCAGTCTTTAAGCAGTGCCCGATTAACGGTTATGGCTTTGTCCAACAAAGGATCGATCTCTGGATGCAGATCAGCCCTCACACCACCGATACGAATGTAGGATGTCGTCATCCGAGCTCCGGTGGTTTGTTCTATGACTTTCCAAATTTCCTCTCTTGCTTGAATATAGTAGAGAAAAGCGGTGAATGCTCCGCATTCCATCGTCATAGCGGCTAAGGCCGTGAGATGGTCAGAAACTCTGGAGAGCTCGCTCATGATCACTCGGATAAACTGAGCTCTTTCAGGGGCTTCGATGCCAAGCATCTTCTCCATTGTCATCACATAACCCAAGTTATTGATCAAAGGAGATACATAATTCAATCTATCTGTGTATGGAAGGAGATTGAAATAGGTTTTGTGCTCACATGTTTTTTCAAAACCTCTGTGGAGATACCCCACTTCCAACTCCGCATTCAGGACTCTCTCTCCGTCAAGCTCGAGCATGATCCGGATGGTACCGTGCATAGCAGGGTGCGAAGGCCCCATGTTGATGAGCATGCTCTCTTTTTTCGCTTCTTTCTGGATCCTGTATGTCATTCTTTTTTTCTCATCGGGATCATGGGCTGTCGCTTGCGCAGAGGATAATCCTTCCGCAAAGGATGCCCCTCGAAGCCATCGTACATAAACAAACGTTCTAAATAAGGGTGTCCTTCAAAATGGACACCAAACATGTCAAAGATTTCCCTCTCTAGCCAGTTTGCATTTTTCCAGAGAGGTGTCAGTGAATCGATTTTAAGATCTTTTTCTGATAACCGAACCTTTATTCTCACTCGGTCATTATTTGTGATAGAGAAGAGATGATAGACCATCTCAAACCGTAAGTCGTCTCCTAAATAATCCACACAAGTCATATCCAGTAACATTGTGTATGCATAGGATTCTTTCATCAGGAATTTTGAGAGATCGATCAGGAAATCCCTATCGATAACTACAGTTGCATCACCGAATTGGGCAGATGTCTCCTTGATCTTTTCTTGAAATCTCTCTTTAAGGATCTCAGTTATTTTCTTTTTTTCCATCTGAACTCTTGTTCCTGACTCTGGATCTTTTCCTGAAGCTTCACAATTGCATCCAGGAATGTTTCAGGGCGAGGAGGACAGCCCGGGACATAGACATCTACAGGTATGATGTTATCGATTCCCTGGACGACTGCATAGTTGTCATAGATTCCCCCGCTCAAGGTACAGGCCCCGATAGCAAGCACCCATTTCGGCTCACACATCTGATCATATATAGTTTTCAGCACTGGCGCTTCTTTTTGCGAGATCGTCCCCACGACCATGATCAGGTCTGCTTGCCGGGGCGAGAATGTCGTCAATCCGCAACCGAACCGGTCAAAATCCCAGTGGGCACACGCTGTAGACATGTACTCCATACCGCAGCAGGCTGTGATAAAGGGATAGTGAAATAGGGAAAACTTACGTCCCCAACCAATCACATAATTGAGTTTTGTCGTGAACCAACCGCCGCTCATAGCAACCTTTCTTTGAAATTCATATTAATAAATTCAGTGAAACGAACTCTATTTTTCCCAGTGAAATGCTCCTTTTTTCCAAGCATAGATAAATCCCATAAGCAGAATAAAAATGTAGACGAACATCAAGATGACTCCGGTTTTTCCAACCTCCTTGAACACCAAGGCCCAAGGAAATAAAAACACAACTTCGATGTCAAACAACAGAAACAGAAAAGCTACAAGATAATATTTTATGGGGAAAGGATTGATCCCCTCTTGGAGAAAAGGGCTTCCACATTCATAGGGTTTTTCTTTTGTGGGATTGGTTTTGCTGGGACCCAAGATCTTATTCACAACGACCATAAGGGCGCCCACAAACCCAAACACGAGAAAAACTAAAAATAGCTCTATCATCTTATTTTTACAAAGGCATAGATTTTATAAAAATAAAATAAACAATGCAATCATTTTGACATTTTTTTTACAAAAAAAACATATTCCTGATTGAAGGTCCCTTCAAACACACTGGATGAGCGATTGTGTAGTGGAAATATTTCAAGACCATAGAAAAGGAGTTGAGGAATTTGTTAAAATGACGGGGACCTATAACAAAGACAAAAAACCGAGTGTTGGGAGATTGAAGGCTAGAAGTGAGATGACGAAGAAAACGGCTATAATTTTCTGGCTTGCGGTTTTGTGCCTATCTGGTGTTATATCGACAGAGAGTTGTAAGCTTCAGAAGCAGGATGTCCCATTAAACGTCATTCTCATCACTCTGGACACACAGAGAGCTGACTACATCAGTGCCATCAACTCTGCAAAGGCCTCAACTCCTAACATCGATTCCTTAGCTGGAAAAGGGATCATCTTCACAAACTGTTACAGCCCCATTCCTATCACAGTTCCTGCCCATGGATCGCTGTTTTATTCCCTCCTCCCCCATGAGCTCAGCCTTTACAACAACGGACAGATCTTCAAAAACGAAAAAAAACTAACGTCTCTGGCACAATCATTCAAAAAAAGAGGGTATCAAACAGCAGGATTTGTTTCTCTGGGAGTACTCAGTGCAAAGTTTCGACTGAATGATGGATATGACACCTATATAGACAGGCACCCCGAAAATAGATGGTATCTCCATGCTGAGGAGGTGAATGAGAGGGTTTTTCGCTGGTTGGACAAGAACAGAGAGAATCGCTTTTTCATCTGGATCCACTATTCCGATCCTCATGACCCTTATGCGCCACCTTCCATTCCCCCTGACCTCAGGATTTTTTTTAACGGCCAGTTTTACACAGATCTCTGTCTTCAGAAAGAAGAACGCGTTTCCATGCGATTCCAGCTTCGTAAGGGAGATAACACGATCGAGTATGTGGTTTTAAATCCCTATCCAGATTCACGGGATGAATTCCGCATGAGTTTGAATAATATCAGGTTTGTGGCATCAAAAGATGTCAGGATAAAATATGAGGGATTGAATGTCGTCAATAAAGATGCACAATTGAGCCTTCTGATCAAAGACCGGGGCCGGATCAAAATCGAAAACCTTGGAGACACAGAAGAATTTGGGATGGAGGCCTTCGGTAGGACATACCTATTGACGCAGGAAAAAGTCCAAGCTTATAGAGAAGAAGTTGAATATATGGATCTTGAGATCGGGCGATTGATCAAGAAGCTCGAGCAGCGTAAACTTTTGGATAAAAGCCTGGTGGTCATCGTGGGCGATCACGGTGAGGGACTTGGAGATCACAGGACACTTCTTGGAGACCCACATTTTGGCCACATCCACTATCTGTACACAGAATATTTGAATATCCCTCTGATCTTTTATAATCCGTATTGGAAAAACAGAGGATCAGTACGAACCGATCTCACAACGATCCTCGACATCGCTCCTACCATCCTCACTGCCATGGGATGGAAAAAGCTGCCCTTTCATGAGGGATTTGACCTTCAGAAAATACAAGGAGAGAGGAGTCCGGTCATATTTGGCGAAACCTTCAGGCCAGAATCCACAAGAGACAGATTCTCGGGGCTGCTTTACCCCTGGCATCTCATTTTTACTCCTGGCCGGGACCGATACGAGCTTTACAATGTATTGGATGATCCGGATGAACAAACAAATCTCTATGCTCAAAAAAAAGAAAATCCTTCAATCACTGACCTCCATAAAATCGTCAAGTCACATGCGCTCAAAATACTGAGCCAAAAAAAAGAGATTGAACTCGATCCTAAAAGCTTGGAGATGCTGAAATCCCTCGGTTACATAAAGTAGCATTCTTTATTTCTCTGCTTTTTAGTAACAGGATACATCCCGTA
>CAZXJE010000155.1:2558-8030 GCA_964640835.1 uncultured Eubacteriales bacterium | reverse complement strand
GAGGCCGTGGTGCAGGATATGAAGTGGAAGAAGGGAATATGCGGTATCTGTCCGGCTGGATGTTGGATCGAGGTAGGACTACAAAATGGCCGTCTGGTGGAAATCAAAGCTGATAACACCCATCCCCTGGGGATGATCTGCCGCAGAGGAGAACATGCCCCGGAAATCATCTATTCTGAACATCGTCTCAAATATCCCATGAAACGGACAGGCCCTAAAGGAACCTATAAATTTGACCGAATCAGTTGGGATGAGGCGTACGCAACCATTGTTGATAATCTTACGAAAATCAAAGAGGAATCCGGACCAGAAGCTGTCGCCATATATACAGGACGTGGGGCGTTTGAGTTGTCTCTCTGCGATATATTTCAGCCAAAGGGAGTGGCCGTATCATCGGCGTCAAATATCCTTTTTCCATTTGGGTCTCCCAATACCATGGGAGTTGGTGCTCTCTGTTATGTTTCCTTTGCCATGATCGCACCTCATTTGATAATGGGGCGAATGCTCATCAACATGTTCACCGACATGGAAAATTCGGACTTGCTTGTTGTGTGGGGAGCGAACCCGGCCACAGATTCGCCACCACTGGATATGTACCGATTGGAAGCGGCTGCCAAAAGGGGGGCTGATGTTGTAGTCATCGACCCTCGCCGTACAGAAACAGCGGTGCGTACGAACGCCCAGTGGATACCGATAAGGCCGGGAACGGATGGAGCGCTGGCCCTTAGCATGATCGAGGTTATGATAGACGAGGAGCTCTATGATGAGGAATTTGCCGAGAATTGGTGCCATGGTTTTGAAGAGCTCAAGAGTTATGTGCAGCATTTCCGGCCCGAAGTGGTTGAATCGATAACAAGGGTTCCAGCCGACACCATCCGAAATCTGAGCCGCCGCATCTGTGATGCTAACGGAGCCTGTCCTGTCATGTACACGGGCCTCGAATACTCGAACAGCGGAATACAAGCCATCCGCGCAGTATTTAGCCTGTTTGCTCTGGCCGGGCAGCTGGATGTTCCCGGCGGAATCGGCTTGGCTATGCTGGATTCTCACTTTCCGATCAATCGTTCGTGCAACCAACCTAATCCTGATCTGGATTTAGCCGTCGCCCGAGATAAGTTCCCTGTTTACAGCGATTACCGGGGCGAATCTCACGCATCTGGATTGGTTAATTCTGTGCTTAAGGGAAATCCATATGCCATTCGAGGCTTTATCATCCACGGTGGGTCTCTTCTCACATCATGGCCTCAGACATCAATCTGGCGGAAAACACTGTCCCAGCTGGATTTTTTAGTCTGTATCGACCGTCAAATGACCGCTGATGCGGCTTATGCGGATATCCTCCTTCCTGCAACCACTATGTTCGAGATCGAATCCTACATGGTCTATGGACCGATTTTCCGCCTCAGAGAGAAATTGATAGAGCCTGTAGGGGAGGCTCGCAACGATTATCTGATCATGACAGAACTGGCGGATCGCCTCAGCTATGGTCATCTTTTTCCTCAAACAGAGGCGGAACTCCTCCGTTTTGCCCTTGATGGATCTGGGTATACTGTGGAAGATATCCGAAATTCTGGGGGGTGGATCAAATTGCCCACACCCATGATGGAATACAAGAAGTGGGAGAAGGGCAAACTGCGGAAGGATGGCAATCCGGGTTTCGATACGCCCACGGGCAAGTTTGAGATCTGGTCTACTGCACTTGATGAATATGGGTATGAGCCCCTTCCGAAATATACAGAAGTGACAGAGGGCCCGATAGCAAATCCAAAACTGGCAGAAACGTATCCTTTGATTTTTAATTCTGGCGCTCGTCCACAGACTGATTTTCGATCTCAACACCATGGGATCGAAGGATTGGTGAGGGATAATCCCGAACCCACTGTTGAAATAAACCCAGAGGATGCCCGATCTAGAGATATAGAGACAGGCGATCTTGTCGAGGTCCAAACTCTCAGGGGATCCATCCCTTTTCGTGCACGCGTGACAGAAGACATTGTGAGAGGAGCTGTAGAGTGCAACATGGGTGGCGGTACACCTGTTGGCCCAAAAGCTTGGCAGGAATGGAATGTCAATGAATTGACGGACCTTGAAAACTATGACGAGATCTCAGGTTTTCCGATTTACAAGGCACTGCTTTGTGAAGTAAAAAAGATCGATAAGGGAACACTAGAGACAAAACGCACAGCAGGTGCAGTGGCGAGGATGACTGAAGAAAATTATAAAGATGGCATCACCTTGCACGAAAAAAGCACTACTTGCATTTATTTGGATAACAATGCTACCACACGAGTAGCGGATGCTGTCCGAGGGGCCATGCTCCCTTTTCTAGCCGCTCAACATGGAAATCCCGCCAGTCTCCATCGCATAGGCCAAGAAGCCCACATATCCGTGGAGAACGCGCGCCGCCAAGTGGCCCATCTCCTCAACACGCGAGCACGCCGCATCATCTTCACCGGTAGCGGTTCCGAGTCCGATAATATGGCCATTAAGGGCGTGGCCTTTGCCTATCGTAAGAAAGGCAATCACATCATCACTACAACCATAGAACATCCCGCAGTCCTCAAAACGTGTGCTTTCTTAGAGAAAACGGGGTACAAAGTGACCTATCTCGATGTCGATGAGTATGGCCTTGTTCATCCTAAAGACCTTAAATCGGCGATCACAAACGAGACTATCCTTATCACCATCATGATGGCCAACAATGAGGTGGGCACAATCCTACCGATTAAAGAACTGGCTGCTGTTGCCCATGAAAAAGATATTTTATTCCACACAGATGCTGTTCAGGCCATAGCTAAGATCAGTGTGGATGTCAAAGACTTAGGTGTTGACCTTCTGAGCCTGTCTGCGCATAAATTCTACGGGCCCAAAGGCGTGGGATCCCTGTATGTGAGAAAAGGGGTTACACTCGAACCCGTGATTCATGGAGGAGGTCAGGAATCAAACCTCAGAGCTGGAACCCACAATGTTCCTGCCATTGTCGGCTCAGGTGAAGCCGCCGAATTGGCTCAACACAATTTACATAAATCAGAACAGACGAAAAATCTCCGGGATAAACTCGAACAAGGCATATGCAAGCTTATTCCTGATGCCAAACTCAACGGCCATCCGGCAAGCCGTTTGCCCAACACGCTCAATGTGACATTGCCCGGCCTCAGGGGAGAATCCTTAGTCATTGCCATGGACCAGCATGGAATTGCCTTGTCTTCCGGTTCAGCATGCAAGTCCGGATCCCCCGAGCCCACCCACGTGCTCATCGCAATGGGGAAGAATGAAGAAGACGCACACTGTTCAATACGCTTGTCCCTGTCTCATTCTACAACAGAAAAGGAGATCGACGAAACACTCTCTGCGCTCTCTCAAGTTCTCGAGGAAATGGAAACGACTATCCGATTTCTCCCTTGCAAATAAAAGATGACTGACGGAAGGCAGTTCATTTTATATAATAGGTTCAAAAGCTTTTTGGAAAATTCGAAATGAGTGCCACATACCAAGTGCTGACGCACAAGGACCTGGATCAGGTGGAAAGTCTCGATCAAGCTTTTGCCTCGGATGTTTTGGTGGGACTTTCTCAGAGACCTAAAAGTCTACCCTCCCGTTATTTTTATGACCAGAGAGGATGCCGTCTCTTCCAGAAGATCATGGACCTTCCCGAATACTATCTCACGGCCTGCGAGTTCGAAATTCTCAGATCACAAACAGATGCATTATTTGCGCTCATGGAAGGAGAGTCATTCAACTTAGTGGAGCTTGGCGCAGGTGACGGCAGGAAAACGAGCATCCTCCTCGAGCATTTCTTAAGAAAAAATTTCACTTTTCAATATATTCCTATTGATATCTCTGAAGCGTCCATGCAGGCTCTCACCGATCTTTTAAACAAAAAGTTCCCGGAACTAACATCCACTGGTTTAGTGGCGGAGTATTTCGATGGCATCAAATGGCTAAACCACATGAACTCACAAAGGAATATGATTCTTTTTCTTGGGTCGAATCTTGGTAATTTCGATAAAGCTCATTCCCGTGCTTTTTTACACAACCTCTGGAATGCTCTTAATAATAGGGATTTTGCAGTGATCGGTTTCGATCTGAAGAAAGATATCGATCTCATGCTGAAGGCTTATAATGACGCAGAAGGTGTGACCGCAAAATTTAACCTAAACTTGCTGTGCAGGATCAACCGTGAATTAGGTGGGGATTTCGACCTTAATAAGTTCCAATTCCATTCCAGCTACGATGTGTTCACCGGAGCGATGGAGAGCTATCTGGTTAGCAAGGCAAAGCAGACTGTGTTCATCAAAGAGATCAGTCAATCTTTCTCTTTTGAAGCCTGGGAGCCCATTCACACCGAATATTCCTATAAGTATCTGGAATCGGATATCCAGGAGCTAGCTGCTGAGACGGGCTTTATGATCGAGAAGCAACTTTATGATTCCAAGAAATATTTTGTCGATTCTATCTGGCGCGTTCAGAAAATTGATGCCTTTTGATTTTAGCCCGCCCTCTTCTTAAACGTACAATTTTGACCCTCAAATGAGACATCTAAGCAATTAAAATGGAGCTTTTTTTGACTTATTTTCTTTGTTTAGAAGAGCTTGTCGTGGCCCGTCCCCCTTATTCACATTTCAATAAATAATTCATTTTATCTGATGGAACTTTCAAAAAAAAAGCTTGTCTAAATCAATGGAACGAAAAATGCTATTGAGTGATCCCTCGATTTTCTCTTGTTTTTTACGGGGCTTTAAAGGCAGAATAAGGGAAAAGAGACGCAGCAGGTTTGATGAGGAATTCGAACGACACACGCACCAGCATCGAACGTGAGAGTATTCAGCTTGTAAAAGCTTTTTTAGAGGAAGACAAAAATGCGTTTGATCAGCTTATTCTTCTTCGTAAAAGAATGGTTTTTAACCTGTGTTATAGATTCCTCGGCAATTATGAGGATGCAGATGATTGCGCCCAGGATGTGTTTCTCAAGGTCTTTCGTTCGCTCAAGAAATTCAGGTTTGAATCCAATTTTACGACCTGGGTTTATCGGATTACAGTGAATACATGCAAGAATAAACTGAACTCTCTGGACTATCGGTTCAGGTTTAAAAAAATGAGGATAAACAACAATAAACCCGCTGAGGATGCGCCGCAGAGTGTCGAAATCGGGGATGAGACGTATTCTCCGGACTCATCACTCAAACGCAAAGAGATCTCTCAACTCATTCAGGAAGCCGTCAATAAATTGCCGACGCCTCAGAAAATGGTGGTTGTCCTTCGGGATATGGAAGAGCGATCGTACGATGAGATCGTTGAAATTACCGGATTTAAGCTCGGAACTGTCAAATCCAAACTCTCAAGGGCCAGACAAGAACTCAGAGAGACATTGAGAGGGAGGATCTAAAATGAACGACCGACATGTGAGGGATAAATTATCCGAATACATCGATGGGATGCTGAGTCAAGAGGAAGCATCTGCGGTCAAAGAAC
>CAZXJE010000155.1:0-2548 GCA_964640835.1 uncultured Eubacteriales bacterium | reverse complement strand
AAGAACATCTGGATCGCTGCCCGGTTTGTAGGGAAGAATACGAGGAGATAGTCAAAATCATCGGGCACATGAATCAGATGGAGAGTCTTGATACCCCCGATTCCTTTGTGGAAAAAGTACACTATCGGATTGAAAAGCCTTCATCACATATAAGACTCGTTAAAGGGCTCTTCTATCCGCTTAGAATAAAAATACCGCTCGAACTTGCAGGTGTTGCTGCTGCGGCCCTTCTGGTGATCTATATCGTAGGAATACGCGAAAAACAACACGTCTATGAGCTGGCATACGCGCAGAGATCTCAACCACTAACTGTGCTTCAGGAGCAGAAAATAGAAAGAGGAGCTGTGCTCGAAGAAACAATCACTGTTAGCAAAAAAGCTAAACCTGCCCCCGAGCTGGAAGATGAGAAGCTGGAGAAGAGAGATAAAAGAGCAGGGGCTGAAGAAACTGCCCCTGCTAGCATAAAAGAACCACCTGCTTTTGCGCCTCAAGAAAAAAAACTGGATAAGGGGGGGAAGAGAGTAGGTGCTAAAGAGGATGTTCTACGGAGCAAAATAGTTCAGGAGACGGAAGAGCCCGATTTAGCACACAAAGAAGAGCAAATCGAGAGAAAAACCCAGATCGAAACAGAAGCACCAAGTAATGTAAAAGCCCATAACAAAGAAGACCTTAGTCTAGAAATAGCCGATAAAGAAGAAGCCAAAAAAGAAGCTCCTCAAAAGGCAGCACCCAGAGAGGAAAATCTTCAAGACATCATAACCGCGTTGGGTGGCAAAATTTTAGAATCAGAATACAACAAAAATACTCAAGCTTTAGAAAGCCTCATCCTAGAGATTCCTGTGGATAAATATCATAAGCTCATTCAGACATTAGAGGAGCGAGGCGAGATCCAAAAGCCATATCCTACCATCGAAGAAAAGGATCAAAAGATTATCCAGATCCGGATAATACTACAGCAATAAACCTCTTATTCTCCAGTTCGGATTAAAGGCTATTTGACAATATTTTTCAAAAAAAATATGGCGATTGAAAGAAATAAACAGTTTCGCTATCATATACGTTCTTAAGGAATTACACATAAAGTTCACACATTCCTAACAAAAAAGATATATAATTCACGATCTGTAGAGATAAGGAGAGACTTAAATGGGTAAAAACATATATATAGCCACAATGGAGCCACAGAGCGGAAAATCTGTAGTGCTGCTCGGGCTTATGGAGATGCTTTCCCGCAGGATCCAGAAAATCGGCATTTTCCGGCCTATAGTTCGCGCAGGGAAGGAGCATGATGTCTACATTGATCTTGTTAGGAAAAGATACAAGCTGAAGTTCGATTATGAGGATCTCTATGCATGCACTCATCAGGAAGCGCGTGATCTGCTCGGCAGCGGCCAGTATGACACCTTGGTTAAGCGGATGGTGGGTAAGTATAAAGCCTTGGAACAACGGTGCGATTTTGTGGTCTGCGTTGGTACGGACTTTACTGGCGTTGCCACGGCCTTCGAGTTTGATTTTAATGCGGATATCGCTAATCAGTTTGATTGTCCCATATTACTCGTTGTTAATGGGTATCAAAAGTCACCAGAGGATATTGTGGCCGCAGTGCAGATGTCCCGTGAGGCATTTCAAGAGCAAGGATGCAAAGTGATAGCGACAGTAGCCAATCGTATAAAGGAAGCCTACCTAGATGCCGTGACCGAACAGCTCAGTGGAAAGTCGGTCGAGCTTGGACCGGTGTATACCCTGAAGGAGGAGCCTGTGCTGGCTTTTCCCTCGGTACGTGCTATTGCGTGGGCGTTAGGTGCACGTTTCCTCATCGGTGAGGGGAGGGCACTCGACCGGGAGGTTCGAGTGTACAAGGTGGCTGCTATGCAGTTGCGCCATGTCCTGGCACACATGCAAGATGGCGTTCTTATCATCACTCCTGGGGATAGGGCTGATGTGATTTTAGGCAGCATAGTGACGTTGTTTTCGGATAAGGCACCCAACATTGCCGGTATCATCTTAACCGGGGGGCTGGAGCCGGAACCTCATGTCCTCAAATTGATAGAAGGCCTGAACACACCGTGTTTTCCCATTATGTCAGTCGAGACAGACACCTACACCACGGCCATGAATGTGAGTGCTGTGCATTCTACTATCTCTGCGGAAAATGAGCGCAAGATCGCCCTGGCTTTAGGGCTTTTCGAGTCCCGCATTGATCTGTCCGAACTGGAAAAACGGATCGAAGTGGTCCGCTCAACACGAGTGACGCCCATCATGTTTGAATATGAATTGATCGAATTGGCGAAATCCGACCGGAAACACATCGTGCTTCCCGAAGGGAATGAAGAACGCATTCTGAGGGCTTCTGAGATACTGCTGAGACGAGATGCTGTCCAATTAACGCTTTTGGGCGAAAAAGATGAGATCAAGCAGAGGATCGCTACGTTGGGTTTGGATCTGGGAAATGTCCATATTGAAAATCCTATGAGTTCAAAGAGATTGGATGAGTTTGCAGAGACATATTTCCAGTTGCGTCATCATAAAGGGATTTCTCGAGAATTTG
>CAZXJE010000154.1:0-8136 GCA_964640835.1 uncultured Eubacteriales bacterium | reverse complement strand
ACCTGGGGGGAATGGTGCGAAGAATTCATTACACGCTGGAAGGGCTGGATGTTCAGGCATATTTAGATGATCTTATCCGCAAGGTTTATCAACACCCTCAAGTCCAGGTATCTCATGATGCAACTATTACAGATGTTTCCGGTTATGTGGGCAATTTCATCACCACTGTGAAATCCGAAGGAAGAGTCAAAGAGATACGCCATGGCGCAGCCATCCTCGCTACGGGTGCCGACGAATACTTGCCCACTGAATATCTTTATGGGGAAGATGATAGGGTGTTGACCCAGTTGGAATTGGAGGAGCAAATCTCCAGGGGTGATGAAAGAGTGATTAACTCCCGGAGTCTGGTGATGATCCAATGTGTCGGCTGCAGACAGGAAGACAGAAATTATTGCGCCCGCATATGCTGCAGCCAAGCCATAAAGAACGCCTTGAAACTAAAAGAGATAAACCCGAAGATGGATATCTACATTCTCTTTCGGGATATGAGAACCTATGGATTCGCCGAGGATTATTATCGCAAGGCAGCGGAGAAAGATGTAACGTTCATTCGCTGGGAACCGGATGACAGGCCCCGGGTGGAATCTACTACAGAGGAGAGCAAATCTGTTTTACGGATTAACGTACCCGATCCCATTTTAGGTCAGAGGCTCGTTTTGGACGCCGATTACCTTGTCCTGTCCGCCGCTGTTGTTCCCTCGAGGGGTAGCCGGGAAATAGCCCGGTTGTTCAAGGTCCCTTTGAACCCGGATGGTTTCTTCCAGGAAGCCCATGTCAAACTAAGGCCCCTTGACTTTGCCGCTGAGGGCGTTTACACGTGTGGGACAGCACACTACCCCAAGCATATTTCTGAAACAATCAGTCAGGCTTATGGCGCTGCCGGCCGGGCCGTCACTCTTCTCTCTTTGGATACGGTCACAGCCTCCGGCGCTGTTTGCGAGGTAAAAGAAGACGATTGTGTCGCCTGTGGGGCATGTATTGCAGCGTGTACATATGGCGCCATAGAGTTTTGTGAGACACTGAAAGGCAAAAAGGCCCGGGTGAATCCTATTCTCTGCAAGGGCGACGGTCTCTGCAATGCGAAGTGTCCAACCAATGCCATTATTTTGAAGCACTATACCGATGAAGAGATCTTTTGCCAGATCGATGCGGCGGTTCCACCCCAGGCGGAGAATCCGGCTGACGGAGGAGTCCACAAATGAATATTACTGCCTCAGGAGTGAGTTGAGAATGGCTGCAGGGTATGAATTTGAACCCAAGATTTTAGGATTTCTCTGCAACTGGTGTTGCTACGCAGGGGCGGACCTTGCCGGTGTCTCCCGGTATCAATACCCCCCTAATATCCGGGTGATAAGGGTGATGTGTTCCGGCAGAGTCGACCCGGCCCACATATTCCGGGCGTTCTCGACCGGACTGGACGCCGTGTTTATCGGCGGATGTCATCTTAACGACTGCCATTATGTTACCCATGGAAATTACGATGCACTTAGCATGGTGTATATATGCAAAAAATTGTTGGAGCACATTGGGCTGAACCCCGAAAGATTGAGACTTGAATGGGTATCCGCCGGTGAAGGGATCCGTTTTGCCAATATGATGAATGAATTTGGCCCCAGGATAGAAAAATTGGGCCCTCTTGGCAAGGGCGAAGGAATAGAGGAACATGAATTAAAGTTCAAACTTGAGGCGGTTACGAGACTCATCCCCTATATTAAGCTGGTGCAATCGGAGAGGCTAAGAATGCCTGAGAGAACAAAAGACGCGTATGATAAATTTTTCACCAGTGAAGAATTTGACAGGTTGTTTTATGAGCTCATAGCAGATAAACTGGCAGAAAGCCAAATTACAGCGCTCCTGCGCAAAAGACCACATTCAACCGGGGAAATCTCCGCAATTTTGGGCTTAAGCACGTCTGAAGTATCAAGACACCTTAATGTTTCGGCAAGAAATCAGAACGTTACCACAGAGGCAGTGGATAACGATAAGATCGACCGGATTATAAATAAACACCAGGGCAAAGCCGGTTCACTGGTTCAAGTATTGTTGGAGATTCAACGCGAAAATCACTGGCTTCCTCAAGACGTATTAGACAAACTCAGCAAGAAATTAAACGTACCATTAAGCCGGGTAATGCAGATAGTTACCTTTCATAAGACCTTCAGTTTGATTCCTAAGGGACGTAATGAAGTTCACGTATGCACGGGCCCTTCCTGTTATGTCCGTGGTTCCACACGTCTCCTCGATACCGTTCAAGAGCAAATCGGAATCAAATCCGGCGAAACGGATCCTGATTCAAAATTCAGCCTGGAGACCGGCAACTGCCTAGGCTGCTGTAATTTAGGACCGGAAATCATAGTCGATGGGAAGCATCACGGCAGAATAACACCCGGCAAGGTCAAAGATGTGTTGAAAAGCTATGAGTAAGGGAAGATAATGCCGAGAATAATTTCAGCTTCTGAATTGGAAGAACTCAGGAAGGGTGTCCTGTCAGAAAGAGATCCCCATAAGCCCTGTATTGCGATATGTGCGGGAATGGGCTGTCTCGGCATTAGTAACGGCAGGATTATCAGCGCCTTTAAAGAAGAAATCGACAAAAAAAAATTAAAGTCCAAAGTTGATGTTAGGGCAACCGGCTGCCACGGCTATTGTGAAAAAGGGCCTTTGGTCGTCATCTATCCTGAAGAAATCTGCTATGTGGAGGTAACGCCGGAGGATGTCCCGGAAATTATCTCTCAGACTGTGCTCGAGAAGAAAGTGATCGACCGCCTCATCTATACTGACCCGGATACCGGTGAAAAAGCAGCCCATCAATCTCAAGTACCTTTTTACAAGAACCAGATGCGGAACCTTATCGGTAATAACAGTAAGATCGATCCCAGGAGCATCGATGACTACCTGGCTGTTGGTGGTTATTCCGCTTTATCCAAATCGCTTTTTGAGATGAGTCCAGAGAAAGTTCTTGAAGAAATAAAGAAGGCCAACTTGCGTGGCCGGGGCGGTGGTGGATTCCCTGCCGGCCGGAAGTGGGAGACTGCCCGCAATGCCCCCGGGAAAGAAAAGTTCGTTATCGTCAACGGTCATGAAGGGGAGCTCGGGGCGTTTATGGATAGAGCCATCCTTTCGGGAAATCCGCATAGTGTGCTGGAAGGCTTAATCATCGGCGGCTATGCTGTCGGCTCACATCAAGGATTCATCTACACCCGGCATGACACGCCTCAATTAAAAAACAATATTGATGTTGCCCTCGCTAAGGCGGAGGAATACGGACTTTTAGGTGAAAATATCCTTAGCTCCGGCTTTGACTTCAACGTTGAGGTGCATCTCGATATAGGGATATTCGTATCCGGCGAGTCCAGCGCTCTCATGAGGTCGATAGAAGGGAATATCCCGGAGCCACGACCCAAATATATACGCACTTCGGTAAGTGGTATTTGGGGAAAGCCGAGTGTCCTGAACAATGTCGAAACCTGGGCTAACGTGCCCTTGATAATCAATGAGGGCTCCGAGTGGTATACCTCTACCGGGACAGAGCGGAGCAAGGGAACCAAACTTGTATCCTTATCCGGTAATATTGTGAATACTGGGGTCGCGGAAGTGCCTTTCGGGACCACGGTTAGCGAGATCGTCTACGACATCGGTGGTGGAATTCCAAAGGGAAAGAAACTCAAAGCGGTTCACTTCGGAGGACCGATGGGAGGCTCTATTCCCGAGAGTCTCATCGACACTCCTTTGGATTTCGATGAGCTTGCAAAACTGGGAGCTCCGATAGGTGCAGGCAGCATGCTGGTATTGGATGAAGATACCAATATGGTCGATGTCATCAGGTATTTTCTCAACTTCCTCTCTAATGAATCGTGCGGCAAATGCGTTCCCTGCCGCGAAGGCATCAGGCAGATGCTTAAAATTCTTACCAATATTCGTGATGGAAAGGGAAGAGAGGGAGACATCGAGCTTTTGGAGGAGATAGCCGAAGTAACTGGAGCAGCCTCTTTGTGTGCGTTGGGGAAAACGGCTGCCGACCCGCTCCTAAGCACGTTGCGCTACTTCAGAGATGAGTATGAGGAAAACATCGAGAAGGCGCAATTCCCAGCAGAGAAGTGAGAATTATTATGGGAGAAAATAAAAAAGAGAATAAAAAGATGAGTGAAATCATCATACAGATAGATGGAAAAGAAGTTAAAGCGGCGGAGGGGATGACCGTTCTGGAGGCAGCCCGAAGTGCGGATATTTTCATTCCTACGCTCTGTAGCCACGAGAAATTAGAACCTTATGGTGCATGTCGCATGTGCACGGTAGAAGCAGAAGTTCGCGGCTGGACAAAATTCGTTGCTGCCTGCCTTTACCCGGTAGAACAGGATTTGATAGTAAGAACCAGGTCCACAAAGGTAGATAGAATCCGCAAAATGATTTTGGAGTATTTGCTGGCTCATGCTCCGTGTTCACCCCAATTGCTGGATTTGGCCGAAGTGTATGGAGCAGACAAGGACCGTTTTGAAAAAGAGTCCTCTTTTTGCATTGTTTGCGGTCTATGTGTCAGATACTGTGCTGAGGTCAAGAAGAAAAATGCTGTTGGATTTGTTGACTGTGGAGCAAGACGGGAAATACGTTTCATCCCGGAAATAGCCGCGAAGGAGTGCATTGACTGCAAGGAATGTTTTCCGCTCTGCCCGACGTCGTATCTCCAGGCAGCTTTCGTTTTGGCCGAATCTCTTGCGTTTCCAAGCGATTCTTCCCAACCGCGTTAAAGAAATAAAAGAAAAGTAACAATTGAGTATAAGAAAGAAAACGAAATCTTATCATGCGCTTCTGAGTAGAAGAGGGGTTTGCAAGACCGGTGCTTTCGAATTTATCGGAGAGGAACCCTTTTTGATTCGTATCGAAGATAAGCCATATTCAGTGGTGATGAGAACACCTGGGGAAGAGTTATTTCACACAGCAGGGTTTTGTCTTGGGGAGGGGATTGTGGACTTTCCGGATGATATCGAGAACATAGGATATGATGAAGATCTGGATCCGAATGTTATCGATATCTGGCTCAAACCCGAAAGGCGTAAAAAGATTCATGACCTCCTGGAGAGGAGGAGCTTTATCAGCCAAACCAGTTGTGGCATTTGCGGCAAAAAGATGATCAAGGACCTTCATCAGATAGTAACCCCGTTAGAAAGCGACTTTGAGGTAAAAATCGACAGTATATTTGACTGCATCAACATACTTTCCGAATACCAGAGCCACTACCAGACAACCCGAGGTTCACATGCTGCGCTCATATTGGACAATCAACTGGAAGTGATCTCCTTTGCTGAGGATGTAGGTCGGCACAATGCGCTTGATAAGGCAATCGGCAAAGCCTTTATGAACAGGAAGCTGTTTAAAGCCGGCCTCTTGGTTCTATCTTCAAGGATAAGCTATGAGCTAGTTCAAAAAGCGGCTCGAGCGCATCTGCCGATAATGATCAGTGAATCAAGACCGACTGCTCTTGCCGTAGAAATGGGGAATACTCTTAATATGACACTCGCCTTTTCTTATGATGAGTCTGAATTAGTAATAGTTTGCGGCGAAAAACGCATCAAGAGAGAATAAGGCAAAGACGATGAACTGGACTGCCTATTCGCTGGGTGGATTCGTATATTTCTCATTTCCTCCATTAGCCTTTTTCTGAATCTTCCAATAAAATCCTCCTTTTTTTCTTTTTTTTGTGCCTTTTACACACGGTAGAAGTCACAGATTCAAATCCTGTATCGCCCACCGTTTCTTTTCAATAATTTGCCTACCCTTCCTTCGCTTTCCGTAACAAATCTCGTGATCAAAATTATTCAGGTTTCAGATTAACAACATTTCTTCTAATTAAAAGTGAAATGGCGCGAAATATTACATTTAACGCCATATTTATTGCCTAAGTATCAAATCAAGGTATTAAGTGTCGTTGACTTGTTTTCAGGGGCCGGATATGATTTGGGAGATAAGAAAGGGAGGAGTAATGAAAAAATTTCTCAAGGTTATTCCTATAGTCGTTATGCTTTGTCTTTATTTCGGCTGTGGCAGCAAGCCATCAGACAAAGGGATTTTAGAGTATGGTATGCCTCAAGACGTTGGGATGTCAGATGTGCAACTCGAGAAGGCTGTAAATTTGTTTAAGATTGCGGTGCAGGAGAATAGGATAACAGGCGTTCAGCTACTAGTAGCCCGTCAAGGAAAAGTAGTTGTACATGAAGGGCTAGGATTTAGAGACCTGGATAATCATCTGCCCATGGAAAAAAATACTCATATTCGTATGGCCTCTATTACTAAGACTGTGGTTGCTTCGGGTGTCCTTAAATTAGCAGAGGAAGGTTTATTGGATCTGGAGGATCATATCTCAAAATATATCCATGGTTTTGATAAAGGTTTATCCGAACGTATTCAAATACAACATCTTTTGACTCATACAGCTGGATTTGAATATACATATTATAATTTTGTTAACGATGAAATAACTTATACCTCCAATGAAAATTATGATGCACCAAGTCTTAGCATGGAAGCATATAAAATTGGTTTAAAAGGTCCTCAAGATGAACCAGGAGTCAAATCAGTTTATAGTAACTTCGCTTATACTGTTTTGGGAGCGTTGATTGAAATCGTATCAGGTCAAAAATTGGATGAATTCTTGCAGCAGCGGTTTTATAAACCATTAGGGATGAATGAAACATCTCATAAAATTTATGGGATCGCTCCTTCTAAGCTTTCTATCAACTATCAAAAAGTCAAAAGGGAATGGGAAATACTTCCCCCTGAGATCCCGCCATTTGCGCGGTCCACTGGGGGATTGATCACGACTTCCTGGGATTTCTCTAAATTCTGCCAAATGTATTTGAATGAAGGAGCATACGGAACCCAACAAATATTAAATCCTGAAAGTGTGAAAAAAGCCACATCTCCCCTTGTTGAGGCTCCCTATCAATATATGTATCCGGATGTGATGATTCGTAATGAAGTGATTCCAAATTGGTATTGTTCCAGAGATAAACGAGATCTGGGATTAGATTTAGCTAGAGGACTAGTTTGGGTTGTATCAAATGATGGTTCCTTTAGTCATGCAGGATTCCGGGGTACTTTTGCCTATGTTAATCCAAATCTTGATTTGATCATATTGATCCTGGCACAAAGTCGTGTGGGAGGCAATCCCGGACAGGAATTCATTGAAGCTGTGGAAGCCTCTGTTACTAAATAAAACTCAGGTTTAAAGTCAAATGAACAGAGTGGCGCGAAATTAATTATTTAACGACATATTTCATTAACATGAATGAACTAACCTGTTACCGTTGTCGACACTTGTGTGGTATACACATATTTTATATTAAAATTTTCCAGTGACCATTTCGGGCCAAAAAATATCCTCCCTTTTCTCGCTGGAGAAATACCCTATTCTTTCTCTCGTTTCCTCTTTTTGTGCCTTTTATACACGGGAGAAGTCACAGGTAAAGAGCACAGTTTCCTATGATAAACCAATTGTTCAATACAGTATATTATCAAAGCTAAATGGCTTGGTTCTGTAAACATCCCATATTTTTGTAGCTTCTTCTTCTGCCCATTTTTCAAAACCTAGTTTCTTCATCATACAGAGCTGATACATCTTAGTATTATGCGGATAATGTGCTTTATCCGCATAAGGTTGAAACCGTGCACAAGGGAAATTGTCACACTCATTACAGAAATCTATCTTCTTTTCAGTTACACATTTATAAATTTTGCATTGTTCGTGAGGTTTTAGCAGCTTAATCCTACCTTCCTGAGGTCTACATCCTTCACAGGTTGCTTTCTCTTCAGGAATATTTAGGGCTTCTGACATTCGTTTCCTGATTTCTGGGTTTGTTGTAGCCAGGTGCGCCGGACAGTGAAAACAAGGTAACCCACAGGGGGAAGTCATTTTCTTAGCTGTTTCTTTGTCCATTTTCCTCACTCTCCGGCGGTTTTACCAAATAACTCTGTCTTAAATACATTATCTCCAAGCTCCGGTCTTGTCAATAATTTTCGGCTTACCGACGGATTGTTTTGCCGCCAGTTATTCCGGGACCGACCCCAGAGCCGTGCGGATCAGGTTGCAGTAGAGCGAATTGCATCCACAAAAATATTCTTGCCTCATTTTGACCAGAATGA
>CAZXJE010000153.1:0-8150 GCA_964640835.1 uncultured Eubacteriales bacterium | reverse complement strand
GTAATGAGATAACAAAAACTCTTGGTTTGCCCGTGAGGTCATTTTAAATTAAGATGAGAGCGCAGATATAAGAACAGATACAGATATAAGAACAAATATTCAAACAGGAATTAGCCGATGCCATTGTTTTTAAAGATTGTTGTTAGAATTATCCTGGCGTCTATTCTCTTTGAAATGTGGGGTCATTCCCTTTTGACAAAAATTTATTTTCGAGGATATAATCAGTTGGTGCTAATCGAGTCTTCAATACAAAGATTAGGGATGGAGGAGGAATCATGAGAAAAAATTCTAAAGCTGGTTTATGCGCGTATTTTGCTTTAATCTGTGCTGTTTGTTTCTTTAGTTTAACGGCCTGCACACAAAAGCCCGAACCTGCTGATTTAGTTCTGCTCAACGGGGATATCTGGACGGTTGATGAGGCCAATCCGACGGCCAGAGCGTTAGTTGTGACTGGAAATAAGATCACGGCGGTTTGTCAGAGTGATACAGAAGCAAAAAAACACATTGGTGATGAGACAAAAGTCATTGACTTAGAGGGCCAATTTGTCACGCCTGGAATCATCGACGGTCACGTTCATTTTAATGCAGCTGGCGGATTGATACTCGATGCGAACTTGATGATGGTTTCCGATGAGGAAGGATTGCGTAAGGAGATCGGCCGCGTGGCTGGAATTCTGGATGATGGAGAGTGGATCAGCAGGGGCCTTTGGGGGGCTTATGAGCAGTGGGCTCTGGGTGATGCCGGTGAGAAGGGATCGGAGAAAGCCGAACCGTGGCGCCCAAATCGTTCTATGATCGATGATCTGACACCCGACAATCCCTGTTTTCTCTGCCGTTTTGATTATAAGGAATGGCTGGCCAATACAGCTGCCCTAAAAGCTGCAGATCTAGAAACTGGGAAAGTTAAAGGAATGATCCTTGGCAAAGATGGAAAACCGACAGGAGTGATACTTAGTCCTTCTCCCGCTTTTGATAAGATGAGGGCCTATGTGAAGCCGAAATCGCACAACAGAATGCTCAATGAAAACCGGGCTGCACTCAAAGCATTAAGGGAATCGGGAATCGTGGAGATCCATGATATTGCCCGACCGGACCAAACAGAACGTTTTGTCGAACTTCAGGATAATGGTGAGTTGACCTGCCGTGTGTGGTTACGTCCGGATTTGGCGAGGGGTGCAGAACTCAAAGAGCAAGGCCTCACCATGGGCCTCCATCCGAAGACCAAGGAGAAATGTTTGTGGCTTCGGTATGGTGCACTCAAGGGATACATCGACGGCATTATGGGAACGCACGGGGCACTTTTTTATGAGCCTTATAATGATCAGCCCGATAATTACGGGCACTGGCGAAGGCACACCTCGGATGACCCCCCGGAATACAAAACACGGAACATGGAAAAGATGTACAACCTGATCAAAGTCGGGATCGAGGGTGGCTTTGTCCCTAACGTGCATGCGATCGGAACGAGAGGTGTGGCAGAGATGCTCGACCTTTATGAGCGCTTGCACAACGAAGGCGTGGATTTAGAGGGATTTCGGGTGATCCATGCCCAGGTTATACGGTCCCAGGATTTTCCAAGGTTCAAGGCATTGGGCGTGATCGCTGAGGTCAATCCCTATCACCTTTCTGATGACATGCGTTGGATGGAGGAGAGGATCGGGCATAAGCGCTGCAAAGGAGCCTATGCGTTTAAGTCGCTGCTGGATAATGGCGCCATGTTGAGCTTTGGTTCAGATTGGCCGGGAACGAGTGCGGCCCTCTACCATATGCATCCGAAGTATCTGATCTATGCGGCTGTTGCGCGGAAGACGTTGAAGGGCACGCCTGAGGAAGGCTGGTTTCCAGAGCAGAAGATCTCGGTGGAAGAATCCATTAAAGCGTTTACTATCAACAATGCATTTGCGGCGTTTGATGGCGACATCCGTGGATCCATCGCGGCAGGAAAGCTTGCAGATTTCACGATCTTTAATAAAAACCTGATCGAGATTCCGGAGGCAGATATCCTGAAAACAGAAGTGACCTGCACGATTGTAGATGGAAAAGTGGTTTTCGAGAAGTCATAATCGGCTCCATGTCACTTGATATGTAGGATCAGTTCCCCGAACGGACCGTTTGGGAAACGGTCCCTACATCATTCCTTAATCCTGTCGGTCCATTCGGGGAATGGATTTTACATTTCAGTGACTTTGATGCGGCCGGAAATGGCAATGCTGATTTTGTATTGTCCCCGGGAGTTTTCTACTGTGATGGATGCTAGGTTGGACACTGTTCCTCTCGGATGAAAGATTGGGGAGTTGTTGGCTGTGATTATCACTCCATCGAGAAAGCTCCGTTGTTCGGTTCTCCATTCACCTTTAGTGTCGTCAAATTTTTCAAGCACATAACTGTTCGATTCAAAGCTCAATTTATATTTCATCCCTCTATAAATGGCCTTGTAACGGGCATAGTTCAAACGTGAATAGATTTCCCATGTTGCCTTTTTTAGCTGATATTTGGGCGCCTGATTTGTAAAGGAATGGGAAAGAAGTGCGATGAAAAGACCTAGAATTGCGATGGATATAACAACTTCGATGAGTGAAAAACCGCATGTGCGTTTATTCATATTCCCTCCATTCCAAAATTCTGAAGGAAAATATATGGATCACTGGCTGAGCGGACTTTGGTGCATTTCGAAGAAATTCCTCATTATGGATGAGCCCTTTGTCAAAAGTTATATTGAGTTCACTACCGTTTGATTCGTAATCCGTAGTCTGGAGGCTTCCTAAGAGATGAGCAGTTTTGTCATTGCCCTCAAAAATGATCCCCTGTCCCGATGCAGTCAATGAAGCTTGGATCTTCATGTCTTCCGGTGAATCTGCGCTCATCACGATTTGTCCGGCGCTTTCCCCCTTTCCTTCAAAATCCTGGCCGGCGGCAAAGATGTGGAGTTGGGAGTTCGAGTCTTTGATGTAGGGAACACTGTCCTGCCAGTCGACTCCCTCATGGATCAGATGCGAAGAGAGAGTTATTTCATCAGAGGAAACAATACTGAGGTTGACTCCATGAAGAACACAGGGAATCTCCTGGTCTTTGACCATGGTTATGACGCCGGATGTGTCTATTATGCCCCCACCCAGTGATTGAATCGCTCCGTCGACAATGATGATTCCACGAGGAGTCAGGTCAAAATTCTGAGTTTGAGTAGGTGTGATAAAAATTGTTTTTTCGCCACTCGGGCTGAACCAAAGAGTCCATTGGCCAACCTCCATCACAAACGATATGACCTGGAATTCGTACTCAATGGCGAGAATCATTTCCAAAAGATCTCCCTCTACATAAATCCCTCCCAGACCTAAATCGTCCTGAATTAGGTAAACGCCATCTGGAACCGGCTCATTGGAAAGCTCCAATCCGAGCGCCCCCCGGAGCTGTGCTGTCGATAGGTCTTGAGGGTTAAAGATCTTGATCTTCAGAGCCTCGTTGATCTGAGGGAGAGCATCATGAGGAATAAGCTCTCCTTGAGAAAAACTTGCATGAGGGGGGAGAGGGCTTTTTCCAGATATGGCGAGCTTGATGTTGTTCTGTGACAAGAAGTTTTTTTTTTGATCTTGCGGGAGGTTCTTATCCACAAGTAAAGGGATAGTAGACAGAGGAATGTTGCCTATGGATATCTCCAGTGCCGTCTCCAGACTCGAATATCTGACCTGGTTAAAATTTTCGATCGCTCCTTCAGAATCGATGAGTCCCGTATAGATCGTGCGGAAATAGTCCTCATAATCACAGAATTTTTGCAGAAAAAATGTTGTTATAGATGTCCACCTTAAATTTTCCCAGGTTTCAGCAAGAATCAGAGGGATTTCCTCCTCAAGGAGTTCTACGACGGTATCCATTCCTTTGCCCATTGCGTCACTCTGTAACTCACATCTCCTTTCCTCAGTGATGATCAAAGGAGAATTTTTTAAGGAGAGCAAATGAACAAGCTGGTCAAAGCCTTGTTTGACGCCGTTTTCTGAAGCGTAATCGAGGATGATTGAATTTTTCTTGAATGCACTCATCTTTAGATAGACTTGGGACAGGTAGATCATACCCAATCCAAGGGTGGAAAATACCATGAAGAGTAAGACTGACACGAGAGTCATAGCTCCTTTTTGCGTGCTTTTTGAGGATTTATTGTGCAGAAACCAGCGCCATATTTTTTGGAAAGATGAAAGTCTCATATTCTTTCTCCTCTTTTGTTGTGAGTGTCAAGTGAAGTGAGATGATGTTGGATGTCGCTTCGTAGGCAAAGTCGAAAGAGTCCACTTCTTCAAGAAGTGGTTGAGCCGGGCTGGCATTAACCTTTCGACGTAAGATTCCGCTGTCAATATCAAGATAAAAAGATACTGTTCTTATGAGAGCGACTGTCGCATCATCCTTTGCGTATGACGAATTCAATGCAGAGCTGAGAGTGAGCCCTTGTTTATCGACCGAAATGATTGTTTTCACATCACCTTTTTCAGGATCTGTAATGCACAGTTTCTGACCTTTTTTTATCCCTGCGGTTGATGCGAGCGGGATAAAGGTTTGACCTGCAACGAGGTTGTTTCCAAGAAGAATGTCTTTATCCTTGCTCTGAATGATCAAAGTATTATCACTCGCTTGAACCGCTTCGATTAATCCCATAGACTGCAGAGCGATCAGGCCGCGACCACTCTCACACAGATCCAGCCGAATCTTATCCAGTGTTGCATATGCCGCTTGATTGATTTCCTGTTCGTCTTTAAGATCAAAGAAATGATTCCGTGTTGAGATGAAGAATTCTAGGCTGGAGACAAGGATAAACAGGAAAAGCGAGAGACTGAGCAGGCTTTCGATCAAGGAGAAGCCTGCATTGGAGCGTTTTGTTTTAACCATAATCTTAAAAAACTTTTCCATTTGTTTAGAATCCTAATTCTCTTGAAAAAAATAGGGCAACTCGCATCTTTTTACGTGGATGATTTTTGGCAAAACAATCCATTTCGATTCTTTTCAGGCTCGCGGAAACTCTCTGGATCGTCCAACCTCGAAAGAACAGATGGTTCGATCGTTCATCTTCGATGTTTTCTTCGTATTCAGCATCTTCCAGTTCCATACTGTCGTAGGGGAGGGATTTGAAGTGCTCGAGCGTTGCCGACGCTAATTCAGCGGCCCTGACGAGACAATCACTCTTACGTTTGAGGTGAATAGAATAGAGAGTTAATTGTGCAGTACCAAGAATGAGGATACTTGTGATCGACATGGTAATAAGAAGCTCGATCATAGAAAACCCACTCCCTTTCTTTTCCTTTAAAGTGAGAAAAAAAATCATTGTATCGTCCCTCTATAACGAAGCCGTTTGCACAAGATGTGCCATCTTTGATTGTTGAGGATTTCAGGGATAATCTGGACATGTGGGGCGATATGCGTCAACAATGGTTTCAAATCTGTGAAATTCTAGAGGAATTTAAGACTACAGATGTTTACACCTATCGGTCTGCTCGGGGAGCGGACCCTACACTTTGGAGTGGATCGGATTCTATTGTTAGATAAGGGATGGATTCTATTCCTTTGTCAAGGTGATTTTTACACTTGACAAACATAGTAAAGAATCACTATTTAGATAGATAGATTTACATTCTGAAGGAGGACTTCTAAGATGGGTGAGAAAGAAGAAGCCTGTGAACGGATGATAGATACTCTTGAATTAGCCATCAATACTCTCGAAAAAGCTAAAGAAGAGTGTACGGGAGACTGGGATCTTTTACCACCAGACGAGATTGAGGAAGTTATCGAGAAACTCACTGAGATCGTCGCGAATTTGAATCTGCAACTCAGCTAATAGGTTTCAATATCCCTGAATCGACTGTAGCTATTGAGGCTTGGTTTCCTTTTTTTAGGAAGTTTTCTTTCATCTTATTTCCCATATCGCTGGCCATTTTCTCCAGCCTGGTTTTCACTATCGATACTGACTCGGCAGGTTTACATAATTCATCCAGGTGGTATAATTATAATTGTGTATTCCAATGATAGTGAGATGGATTATTCTCTCTATTCTTTTTTGTCAGGCACTGGCTTTTCCTGTCTTTCTTGGGGCTCTAGATAATCCTGAATTCACTCAAAAATACAAAGTTTGGCTCGAGAAGGACGTTTTCTACATCATCACTCGCAAGGAAAAATCGGCTTTCTTACATCTCGAGAATGACAAACAGCGAAACCTCTTCATCAGAGAATTCTGGCGACACAGGGATCCATCCCCTGGAACTCCCCGGAATGAATTTAGGGAGGAACACTACCGTAGGATATCTGTTGCAGAGCGATTGTTCAGCCGGGGGACCAGCAAGCCTGGATGGAAAACAGACAGGGGACGCATTTATATCATTCTGGGCCCACCAATCAATAGGCAGCGCTTTGATAACCCCGATATCTATCCCATCGAGCTTTGGTATTATCAGGGGGCGAAGTTGCACCGCATTGAACCCTTTTTTCACGTCATGTTTTATAAGAAATTTGGAGGTGGGGATTTTATCCTCTATGATCCTCTGACTGATGGACCGAATATTTTAAGCCCGGATACGTCCGAGATTCCATGGAATCCAGGTCGGCCGCAATTTGATGCGGAGGCAAGTTTTTTCGGTGGATCAACAAAAGACCAGGCGTTCGGAGGTGCAGTGTATGGGATTCTATACAAAATATCTCCAGACCTTGCCCAGGCTTCATTAACCCTCCTCCCCTATGGATCCTCAGCCGATCCCACCAAGTCAAATCAAATATTGGGGCATGTCAATCAGTATCCCAGTTATAGGGTTAATGACAAATATGTCACTGAATTTATGGAAAGAAGGGCCTCTGTCGAGGTGGATTACTCTGTCAATTACATCGAAAATCTGAATGTCGTGAAAATTTTTAAGGATTCTAACGGTGTCGATTTTGTTCACTATGCGATCCAGCCCGAGATTCTTTCTCTCGATACATACGCAGACAAGTTCTATTCGCAGATCAATCTCTCGGGCAGAATATCAGATTTAGAGGGGAATACGGTATTTCAGTATACGAAATCCTATCCCATGGAATTTACCAGGGATGAAATTCCTGAGGTTAGCTCACGTCCCATGACGATCCAGGATTCTTTTCCTTTGATTCCGGGGCATTACAGATTTAATTGCCTTCTGGAAAATGCAGTGTCCAAAGAATTCACATCTGTTGAAAAGGAGATCGTCATACCAAAACCATCCAATGCTCTCCGAATGAGTTCTCTGCTTTTAGCATATGATGTCCAGGAGATTGAGGATGCATCAAGAACAGCCTTTCAGATCAGGGACATGCGATTGATCCCCAGCCTGGATAACCGTTTTTCTCCTTTAGAGATACTTTTGCTGTATTTCCGGTTCTATGAGTTCGGGCAGAAGTTGAATGCAGGAACGACGCTGATCTGGGGGATTTATCGTGGTGAAAAAAAGATCCATGTGGAAACACGAAAATCAAGGACCTATCCCCAGAAATCCGAATTTTTAGCTCGATTTCCCCTGGAAAGTTATGAGCCTGGCATCTATACAGTAAAAGTCATTCTTAAGGATAAAAATGGAAATGAAGTGTTTTCCACGCAAGAGGATTTTTATGTGGTGGAGTCGCCATTATCCCGTGCCTGGATAAACGCAAAAAAAATAAAATCGGAAGATGATGCGGTTTACTCATACCTTTTGGGAACTCAACTTCTGAATGTAGGAGAAATAGAAAGAGCTCGCATAGAGCTGGACAAGGCCTACCAGAGGGACAGAGATTCACTGGATTTCGCATTAGGATATTCGGAAGTTCTGTTTGTTACTAAAGAATTTGCAAAGATCAAAGATATACTCAAGCCATTCCTAAACAGTGAGGTCGAGAACTATGCGCTTTATGCATCTTTGGGCAGGGCTTCGCAGGGGCTTAAGGAGTATGCTGAGGCCATCGTTTTTTACCAAAAGTTTATGGAACATGAGGGATTGAATTATGAGATCTTAAATGCTGTGGGTCAGTGTCACAGAGCGCTGGGTCACATCGCAGAGGCCGTTCGTGTATGGGAAAAATCACTCGAACTCAATCCCAACCAACCTGATATCAAGAAAATTCTCGAAAACCTGAAACTTCAATAGCAAAGGTGGCTATCCCTATTTATAAAGGGGACAGGCTACTTTATT
>CAZXJE010000152.1:7676-8159 GCA_964640835.1 uncultured Eubacteriales bacterium | reverse complement strand
GCCTCATCGACACGTTTGACAGCCTCCTCAACACTCATCCACTCCCGCGTTCGGAAATAAGATTCGGGCCAGTCCTCTATGGTTTTATCCACTTTAAGAAGAAAGACCTTTACAGTACATGTGCCTCCCCACTTATCGTAGGTGTACGTGCCGACTGCTTTCCCGCAGATTTTTCCGGAGACTCCCGCCTCCTCATAGGCCTCTTTTTGAGCTGATTCTTTGGGGGAAAGATCAGGCTCGATGATTCCCTTGGGAATGACCCACCTTTTGCCGCTCCTAGATGTGACGAGCAATATTTGTACTTTGCCCTTCGCTAAACGAAAGGGGACAACCCCGGATTGGTTGTATATCCAGTCGGAATCATTCATTCGGCCCATCAAAATTTAGCCTGAACTATTCATAAAAAATGTCGATACTCAAAATAACTTATATGATATCTAAATGTTACTTTAATTTGGTTGATTATTTCAGTGATCATTATAT
>CAZXJE010000152.1:0-7666 GCA_964640835.1 uncultured Eubacteriales bacterium | reverse complement strand
GGTTAGACCTGTTGGAAGTCTTCAGGAAGCCCGTTCAGAGCGAGGTTTTTATTTTTGTACCTTTCGTCCAGAGTAACGTCTTTGTCCAACCATGAGGGGGGTGTGAAGGACTCGGCTTCATCTTGGGTTTTAAACTCCACTTCTGCAGTCTTTAAGCCTTCCAGGCTTTCCTGATAGATATCGAGTTCAATGGTGAAGCCGCTCATCGCGATTTTATACCGTATCTTCTCGACTCGCTTTCCCTCCGTCATTGGCCAAAGCCGTTCAAACTGCTCTTTAGATAACACTGTCTCTCTTTCTTGCCTCCTTATCCCTTTACCGCTTTTGACAGTCAGAATATAGGCTTGATCTATGTTGCGCAACCGGACCTCTGTCCCATCATCTGATACCGCCAGGTAGCCCTGCAAAACCTCTACAGCGGAATGGGTTTCTGCATTTCTTGGGGTTTCTCTCACGAGAAATTTACGCTCGATCTCGAAGGGCGACATTCTGAATCCTTGCTTGGTCATTATATCACAAGCGTATGTTTGTCTTGTGATTGGAGAAAACATGAGGCGAAAAATTCCTGGTTTTCCCTGATATTTTTCATTTCTATTGATTTTTTCCGCTTTTTTGCGCAGAATTAACTCAATCTTAATAAAAAACATGCCTTAGATTTTATGTAACGGAGGGCCGGGATTATGAAAACACTATTTTTAGTAAGACATTCCAAGGCAGTGACCAGAAAGGCGAACCTGCCTGATTTCCAGAGAACATTGGTTAAAGCTGGGGAGAAAAAATCCATGAGTATGGCCAAAAAACTCAAAAAGGAAGGCGTTATGCCGGACCTTATGATATCGAGCACAGCCAACAGAGCTCTTGAGACGGCCCATCTTTTTGCGCGGAATTTGGCTTATCCCACACATGAGATCATGGTAAAGGACGCCCTTTATAACGAGATGAGTCCGGAAGCTCTTCTCTACTTGGTCCGTCAAGTCGATGACAGGTACAAATCGATCATGCTCTTTGGACACAATCCCGCTTTCACAGATTTTGCGGCCCATTTGGTCAGGGGATTCGATCAAGACATTCCGAAGTCCGGTGTCGTTGGTATCCAGTTCCTGAAGGAGAGTTGGAAAGGTGTTTCGAAAGGCTCCGGGAAACTGGAGTTTTTTGAGTATCCCAAACGCTTGGCAAAGACAATGAAAAGACTGGAAGAGGAGTTGAGGGATGATCTCGCCAAAAAAACTCAAGATATATTGGATAAGGTTGATACAAAGTCGGCGAAAAAACTGAAAAAGCAGGTGGACAAGGTGAGTGATAAAATCGCTAAAGATTTTGTCAAGACCCTTAAAGCCCTCAAGGTCAAAGAAGAAAAAAAAGTTTTGGCCGCAGAGAAAGCCGCTAAGACAAAGCCGCCAGCTAAACCAAAGCTACCAGAAAAACCAAAGGCCAAAAAACCTGCAAAACCAAAGGCCATAAAACCTGCTGTGAAACCTGCAGCAAAGACAGCAATGAGGGCCGCGCCGAAAGCAGTGGTAAAACCCGCAGCAAAGGCGGCAACGAAGCCCGCAGCGAAAGCAGCTCCAAAGCCTATAAAAAAAGCTACACCCAAAAAACCAGCTCAAACACAAGCAGCCAGACCAAAAAGAACAGCCTCCAAAAAAACAGATATTCCTAAAAGACCGGCCAGTACAAAAGCGAAATAAAGGAAGTCCGATAGACAGGAATTGACCGTTTCTCTGGTTTAGACAATAGGGGAGATTTCATCTGTTAGTAAGCAGCTGATTGTACGCTAATGGAAACGCAAAACCAATCCAAGAAGCCGGTGAAAAAACACATCAGCAAAGAACTGAGTTGGCTCACCTTCAATGAGCGTGTCTTGTTGGAAGCGGCAGACCCAACGGTCCCTCTTATGGAGCGGATAAAATTTTTGGGTATTTTTTCATCCAATCTGGATGAATTCTTCAGAGTTCGTGTGGCAACCCTGAACAGGTTAAGGCGGCTGGGGAAGAAGGCCAAAAAACTGACCGGACACGATCCCGCAAAAGTTGTGAAACAGGTTCAGAAAACAGTCCTTCAACAGCACAGGCGTTTCGACAAGATCTACCAACAACTGTTGAAAGAAATGGCCACACAGAACATTTTTATCATAGACGAAAAACAGCTAAGCGAGGAACAGGCGGGATTTGTCGGAGCGTATTTCGACCAGGAAGTCCGGCCTAAACTGGTCCCGGTCATGGTGGATCAAGTGGAAAAATTCCCGGAATTGAAAGACCAGACCATCTATCTCGCTGTTCATCTTTCCAAAAAAGGGACCGAACAGAAATCTAAATATGCGCTCATCGAAGTTCCCACAGATGTCCTCTCCAGGTTCCTTATCCTTCCGAGGGTCAGGAACAAAAAATATATCATTCTCCTGGACGATGTGATCCGTTTTGGATTGGAGAAAATATTCTCCTTCCTCCCTTTTGACACATTCGAAGCGTATACGATCAAGGTTACGCGGGATGCTGAGCTGGATATCGATGATGATCTAACACAGAGTTACATAAAAAAAGTCTCAAGGAGCTTGAAGATGAGGAAGGGGGGACTGCAGGTCCGATTCATCTATGATTCCAGCATGCCTGAACCGCTCCTTGTTTTTCTTGCCCGAAAGCTCCACCTGAGCCAGGATGATACGGTCATCCCTGGAGCAAAATACCACAACTTCAAGGATTTTATGAATTTCCCCGATATGGGATTAAAGCGTCTGAATTACAAACCCTTCAAATCCTTACCACATAATGACTTGAGCCAGAAGAGAAGCCTGTTCAAGATCCTATCCAAAAAGGATGTGATGCTGCATTTCCCTTACCAGTCCTTTCACCCGGTCATCGATCTATTGCGGGAGGCCGCGATCGATCCCAAAGTCAGCTCTATCAAGGCGACGATGTATAGAGTTGCAAAAAATTCGGCAGTCGTGAACGCACTTATCAATGCCGTTAATAACGGCAAGTCTGTTTTTGTTGTCATGGAATTGCAGGCGAGGTTTGATGAGGAAGCGAATATTTACTGGGCCAACAGGTTGCAGGAAGAGGGTGCCAGGGTCATCTACGGTGTGCCGGGTCTTAAGGTCCATTCAAAACTATGCTTGATCAACCGCAGAGTGAAAGGCGGGGTCAAAAGGTATGCGATCATCGGTACAGGAAACCTCAATGAGGATACAGCAAGAGTCTACAGTGATCACAGCCTTTTCACCACAGACAGGCGGCTGACCAATGAAGTAGCGAAAATTTTTGAATTCTATGCCGACAACTACAAGGACACCACTTTTCGTCATCTTATTGTCTCCCCATTCCAGATGAGGAAAAAAATCTTGAGATTCATTAAAAACGAGACCAAGAACTCCGAAGAGGGGAAGGAGGCCTACATCAGGCTAAAATTGAATAACCTTGTGGATGCAGAGATCATCGACTGGTTGTACAGGGCGAGTCAGGCCGGAGTCAAAATCCAGTTGAATGTGAGAGGTATGTTCTCCCTGGTTCCAGGAGTCCCGGGCATGAGTGAGAACATCGAGGCCATCCGTATCGTAGACAAATATCTCGAACACACGCGGATCTTTGTGTTTGCAAACGGGGGAGATGAAAAGATCTATATTTCATCAGCTGATTTAATGGCGAGGAATATAGACCGGCGTGTTGAGGTCACCTGCCCCATATATGATAAGGATATTCAAGAAGAACTGCGCACCTTTTTGGACTTTCAGTGGAAAGATAACGTCAAGTCGAGATTGCACAGTGATGGAACGATTCACAATTTTCTTCAAGATTCCTCGAAGAAAAATAGAGCTCAAGAGGATATTTATAATTATTTGAAGAGGATCCACGCATGATATTTGCGGCCTATGATAGAGGAGAGGGTGATGTACCCTGAATCTCTTTGGACACATTATGGAAATCTTCAGAGGATTGTCGAAGAGAACTATAATCTTGCCGTCCGGTTTGCCGATGTGGAGGGTGTCCACGATATGCGAGTGGGGATCAAGAGGCTGCGGGCCTATTTCAATCTGATCGAGTGGATAAATCCCGTTTTCCAGGCCAAGCAAAATTTAAAACCCATACGAAGATTGTTCAAAGCAGCGGGTAAAATCCGGGATATCCATGTGCAGCAAGAATTGATGATGCGATGGGCGACCGAATTGAATCTTGAGATGAGCGAGTACTACAACTTTCTCAAGCAGAAGGAGACACAAGAGAGAAAGCGATTTACCGATTTTGCCAAAAAAAAATTCGATCTTAAAGTTTTTCAGTCAAACTGGACTTTGATCCAAAACGTTCTTTCTTTTATTTCTACGGAATACATACAGTATAAATCTGAGGAGCGGTTCAACGCACAGATCGAAGAGTTGATCAAATTCATGGAGAAGGAGAACTTTGTCGAGGACGATTACCACGCCATTCGGATTTTATCCAAGGAAACGCGATATACCCTGGAAGTGCTGCAGGCGTGTTTCCCTCCAAAGAACATATGGACACAATTGAATGAGACTTTAAGGAAAGTCCACCAAGCGCTTGGCCGCTGGCATGATGATGACGAGTCTCTTTTAGTTTTGGACGGATTTCTGCTGAGCTATGCAGGAAAATCTTTTTTTGACCGGAATTCCTATGTCAAATTCAAGAAAAGTCTTGCAGACGACAAGTTGAAACAAATGGCAGAGTTCGAGCAGCGATGGTTGGACTTCCTAACCGTTATGAAATAGCCTGGTTTATTCATAAAAAATGTCGATACTATATACAAAGATAATTATTAAACGTTATCAATATTTTATTACTCGTTCATTATAAGGACTCTGTTTTTTATGAGCCCTAATTCTTATTCGACATTTTTTACCCTTTGGGCGCCGACCCAACCTAACCCGCCGATTTCACTACAAAGCCTTCATTGTAGCCCGGGTAGGTTGGGTCGGCTCGCGGTAGTTCACTACAGCTTCGTGGGCCACTGCCTCGCCTTTGCAGCAATCTCGACTCGTGAATAAACCAGGGTAATTAGGTTGAGGATCTAATCTATTTCATCACAGATGTTTTTCAACGGATTGTGTTACTGTTTTTAACGCTTTTATCCGGGAATACAATTTTGAGTTGCCTTCGATAACCGTCCATGGGGCATAACGTGTGCTCGTCCTGAAAAGCATCTCATCGACGGCATCCTTGTACAGATCCCATTTTTCCCTGTTTCGCCAGTCCTCCTCCGTGATCTTCCATTTTTTGTAAGCGAGGGATTCCCTGGATTCAAACCGTTTTAACTGTTCTTCTTTGCTGATGTGAATCCAGAATTTGACAATCACAGCCCCAAAGTTAGCCCAGTGCTCCTCCATCTCGTTGATCTCTGAATAGGCCCTCTTCCATTCCTCCTCGGTGCAGAAGCCCTCTACGCGTTCAACCATGACTCTTCCGTACCATGACCTGTCAAAGATGACGATGTGTCCCGCTTTCGGAAAGTGTTTTCTAAACCGCCATAAATAGTGGTGTTTGAGCTCGCTTTCTGTGGGTGCGCCGATCGGAATAACTTCGTAACCTCTCGGGTCCATCCTCTGGACCAATCGCTTGATGTTTCCTCCTTTTCCGGAGGCATCCCATCCTTCATAAACGACCACAACAGGGATCCGCTTTTTATAAACCTCGTGCTCCATTTCCCGCATGCGCTCCTGATATTTCTTCAGGTCCTTTTCATATTGCTCCCGGGAAAACGACAGCGATAAATCTACTCGGTCGAGAATAGATTCCTGGAGTTTGGGAAGGATTGGGATAGAGGATTTTTTTTCTGCTTTGGCTCTCTTTTTTTGGGAGGCATGTTCAATTTTTTTCTGGATGGATTCTACAGCTGTCGTGAAGATCTGGAGTGACGCAAAACGCCTGTCGTGTGCTCCCACAATAGTCCAGGGAGCGATTTCCGTGTCCGTTTTTGTCAACATCTCCTCATAATACTGAATGTATTTTTCGTATTGTTTATGATGTTCCCAGTCTCTTTCTGTGACTCTCCATTGTGTTGCAGGATTGTCGGAAAAGTCTTTGAAGCGTCTTTTCTGCTCTTTTTTGCTTATGTGGAGAAAAAACTTCAAGATCAGATACCCATCGTTAGACAATTGCCTCTCAAAGGAATTGATCTCGTTATAAGCCTTGAGCAGGACTTTGCCTTTAATTGTTTTTTCCACCCTCTCTTCGATTAGACGGCCGCTCCAACTCCGGTCAAAAATGGCCATCTCCCCTCGTTCTGGAAGCTTTCTCCAAAACCGCCACAAGAAAGGCCTCAGGCCTTCTTCTTCGTTGGGAGGAAGAACGGGGTACACTTTAAAGCCTCGTGGATCTAGGGCGAGTGTAAGCCTATTGATGAGAGTCCCTTTTCCTGCAGCGTCCCAGCCCTCAAAGAGGAAAATGATGGGGATCTCGTGCTCTTTTACATCTCTCTGCAAGGCCCCCAATTTCTGCTCGAGTTCTGTGATGGCAGGCTTATATTCTGATTTGCCGATTGTTTTTGTCAGGTCAATGTATTCCAGCATGGGTATTTATCTTAATATATATCCCCCAAATGTCCTGCTTACACGAATGTTTTAACGATCTCGGTCTGCAGATCCTGGAGCTCAGCGTAGGCGTTATTGATCTCTTCCATCTTTTCATTCAGCCGGGTCATCAATTTCTGCTTTTCCAGACCATTGCGCAGGATTATGAGCAGGTCATCGTTGTCCCAGGGTTTTTCGATGTATTGGAAGAGCCCCACATCATTGATAGCTTTGATAGCATTTTCCTTATCGGCATACCCTGTAAGGATGATCCGTGGCACTTCAGGTTTGATCTCACGGACTTTGGCCAAAAAGGAGATTCCGTCCATCTCCGGCATGAGATAGTCGGAGACCACCAGGTCTACTCTTCCCATTTTGATGTATTCCAGCGCCTCTTTCACAGAAACAAATGTTTTGACATCATAGTCTGTTTCCAGAGTTAAAAATGAGTTGAGGCTAGTCAAAACCATATCCTCATCGTCTACGATCACGATGGTTGGCTGTTGTTCCGAGTTTTTCATTATTCCTCCTCAGGATTCTTTCAGTTGCACGGAGTTTACTTGTAAATGCGTGTTATGAGCTTGCGTAATTTTTTAGCCAGGGTCTTCATAATGCTTTGGGTGATCGCCACATGATCGGCCAAAAGATCGATGAATTCTTCTTTGTCGAGGCGGAGAATTTGGGACGTTTCGAGTGCCGTAGCTGTTGCTACACGTGGTTCATCGTCGAACAGAGCCCAGGTCCCGAATGCATCCATATTCCCTGCCAACATGACTTCTTTTTCCCCACGGGTCAACCTCACTTTGCCCTTGATCACCACATACATCGAATCAGGGATATCATCTTCTTTATAAATGACATCATCGGCCTGGTATTCGATCTCTTCGGCAATGGCAGCGATATGGGACAGGTCTTCAGTGGTGGTGTGTTCGAAGATATCCACATCTTGAAGCAAGAGGACTTTTTCAACTGTAGTTAGCATTTTTAAAATTTCCCTTTATATGTATTATGAAATTATCACACTTTTCATTCTGTCGTCAAATCCATCTGAGAACTTGCAAGCAGCCCTGAAGCCGTGATGGCATGAAATCACATTACGTTATTGAGTGTCCCAATTGTGTAGTGGAGAAAACCGTGAGAAGGGCTCTA
>CAZXJE010000151.1:3680-8161 GCA_964640835.1 uncultured Eubacteriales bacterium | reverse complement strand
ATGCTCACACAGTCCTCGGGGTCGATTCCATCGACTACCCTCGAAGAACGATTCGTGAAGGCTGGGTTAGGTTGGGTCGGAATCTTCCGATGTCGCTCAATCCATCACCTCTGATTCTATATAAATATAATAACGGCCTAACGCACTCATTATAAGGATAAACCCGGGAAAAATGCTTTGTTAGTGAGTCACAAAGTCACAATGTGATCCTGTCGGAGATGAGTTTTTTGGCGACATCGTAATCCTTTTCCGCAACAAAGATTTTGATCTCTCCCAAGCCATCGGCGGAGAAAGGATGGACCGATTGGACGACGAGTCCCTTCAGGAGACATGTGATCCCGTTGCTCTCCAGAAAACTCTTGATGACTTCTGCTTCTGCCGGACCCCATACACTGTACACTTCCTTCAGCTTTAATTCCGGGTTTAGTTTGCTGTCATCCTTTTTGTTGTTATCCATTTTGATAAAATTATGCCTTTTTCGCTCAAAAGCGATTCACAGTTCGATTATAAACTCTCCGGATTCCTTTGTGCTTTTAAACTTCGAAACGACGCTCGACATCCAGGGCTCAGATTACAGTATGCAAAATGCTGAATCATTCAGATTCTTCGATCTCTGTGATCGTGTCCTTGGTAAACAGGTATGTTTTGAGCTCTTCAGCAAAGGCCTCGTCGTTCCTGCGGATCCATTCGAGGACCATTGCAGCGTGTTCCTTTTCTTCGTCTCGGTTGTGAGCGAGAATCTCCCTCAGCTCCTCGTCCTCTGTCACATCCACGCGTTGTTGGTACCAGTTGACTGCTTCGAGCTCTTCGATGAGGGAATTGAGGGCACGATGCAGTTCTTTAGTCTTTTTTGTCAATTTATCCGGAGATTCATGAAAGGCTCCTCCACCCATAACATCCTCCTTCTTTTATTTTTTTCCTTTGGGATATCCGTGAATTTTTCTAAACTGAAAGTAATCGTCCAAGATCTGCCTGTGGTCAAATGTGAGAGGAAAGGTGATCTCATCCTCTGTGAATATTCCGATCTTTTTGGCATCGTCCTGGGCGATGGGTTTTCCATCTGCAGAGGCAATAAACACTGTTGAAATGGTGTGTTTGCGGGGGTCCCGGTTCGGGTCCGAATAGGTAAACATTTGATGCTTCAACCGGACGTCCAGGGATGTTTCTTCTTTAGCTTCACGGACTGCCGCCTGTTCGAGGGTTTCGCCGTAATCCACAAATCCACCCGGTAGGGCCCAGCCGTAAGGGGGATTTTTGCGCTCGATGAGGATGATCCCCCGCTTGCCATCATCCCTTAAGATTTCGATGATGATATCTGCTGTGGGGATCGGATTTTTATACTTTTCCATATCAATCCTTAATGCTTTGCGATGTTTTCTCTAGGGAAAAGATTGAGCTAATCTTCGATTATGAACTTCTTTTCCAGCCTGGTGAGTTTCTCGACAATGCCTCCGTATTCCAACTCACTGTAGGAGAGCATGGCAGCACCCGAGAATCCCTGCCTTCGAATCTCCGTAGCTTTTTCGGATATCTTTGTCCTCACCCAATCCCAGTAGGGATGATCGAACACATCGGCGGGCTCGGTGAATATGCCATCTTTAACACAGAAGGCAGCGCCCGTGATGACCGGAGGCCCATCGAAGAAGGAGATGGTGCAATTCAGTTTACAGGGCATGAGTGGACCCGTGTGACTGCCTCTCATAAAACCCGCCACAAGATGACCGATCTGGTAGGGCGCCAAGATTTCACCGGTTGCAGGGAATTCTCCCTGAACGCGGACGAGGGCTATGGGATCGTCCTTTCCAGTGTACTTCCCGGCAATGTTGTGCAGTCGTGTGGTCGAAATGGCTGCCGCTTGGCCTCCTGTGTTTCTCGAGAAGATACTCTCGATCACATACCGTTGGTTGTCTCTGAGAAGGGCGGCGATGTCATATAGCTCTTCCGGCACGTTGAGAGCGATGACCTTGTTTTTTTCGGTATATTCCACATCGATGATCCGGAAGGTGTATCCTTCGCTCATCTTGGGACTCAGGATGAGGCCTGCACAGTACATAGGATCGGCAAATCCCAGGTAGAACGGTAAATTATAGGCTCCAGGATCTGTTTTATCTGCCGCGAAAAAGACGAAGGGTTCATTCGGCCGTTCGTCAAACTCCATCTCTGCAACTGCAGGGCCCATACCCTTGATGTTTCCACTAAAGGAGTCCTTCAAAAGATCTTGACCGGCCCCATAGAGACCTTGTTTTTTTGCGACTTCTGTACCGATCAGGAAGGCATCCCAGGCCATTTTATGGATCTTTTCGTCTTCGACACCTCTGTCATGGGTGCACAGGATGGCCACGTCATCGCCCGTATGACTGATATATGAATCGATGATGAGGTCCTTGCAATCTTCCTGAACGAATCTCCTTACGGCTTCTAAGAGTGCTTTACTTGGAATAATGTGGCCGCCGATGCTGCCAACATCTGCTTTTAAGGCACTGAGAGTAACTTTCATATAATCCTCCTTATATTCTGACTGAATACTGCGTGAAATATTCTATGTGTTTTCCTTGACTAATGTCAACACTTGTTGGATATGCGTGATCATCTCCAAAGTTGTGATGGACGGTTTTGGGGAGACATCTAAGACATTGTCTTAAATAGATACACCTGCCCACAAAAAATGACAGTCCATAAGGAGATAATTTTTATGTTTCCCTGGTTCCATTTGGCATAAAGTTTGCTGTATAATGGATGTGAGGGACAAAGGGAAGGAGAAAAAACAATGAAAAAACTCATCATAATCGTTTCGGCATTAGCCTTAGTCGTGAGCTGTACGACGATCGACCCAAACATATCGGGAAAACGGGTTGTTGTTACTGACAATGAGTATTATGACGCTCCTTACACCAGTTATGGTCCTTCCTATTATCCCAGCCCATACATTTCAGTGGGAATTGGTTGGTGGATGAATCCCTTTTTATATTGGGGCTTCTCATACAGCCCGTGGTATTACTCTCCCTATTACTATTCTATGCCTTACTACGGATATTATCCTTGGTATCCCGGGTATTGGGGAGGTTACTATCCTGGCTTTGGTGGAGGTTACTATCCAGGTTATGGTGGAGGTTACTATCCCGGTTACGGATATCCATCATACAGGTACGGCAAAACCTCTGTGACGAAGAGACAGCTGAAGAGTGGATCAACGAGCACTACCGGAAGCCGTCGGACCATCAATCGGGGAAGTTCAAAAGGAAGCACCACAAAGAGTTCCGGCCGCACGCGAGTCACAAAATCCGGAAGCAAAGGGTCCAGGAGTTCACCTGCCAGAGGCTCCAGTAGTGGTTCGAAGGGTGCTTCAAGTGGATCCAAAGTCAAGAAGAAATAACTAGCCGGTGTTTTAACGGCTATCGTTTGATATTTTAGAGGAGGGGGAAAATGAAAAACTCTAAATGTCTACAACTCTGTCTTGCAACCGTCTGTGTCTTTCTGGTTTCACAATTTCTTCACTCTGATTCTCAGTACAAATACACTCTAGCTCCGGATATAGACTTCTATTTTGCCCATATCAGTTATACAGAAGTGCGGAAAGACGGGAATGATCCTCTGGTGTTTCGAGAAAGATCTTTGAAACCTGAGTTAGCAGTGTTGAACCTCCCGCTTGGTCCTGGCGACACGATCCAGACAACGGATAAGAGACAGTGTGAAATTCAGTTTGATACAGGAACCCTTGTGAGACTGGATACGAACACATCGCTGAAGATCGAAACCGTGCTTGCAGAAAGCCTTAGTTCAGGTAAGAAGCTTACGAATCTTGTGCTTCTTGAAGGACACATCTATGTGATGTACAAAAGGTACAAACGGGGAGAGGTCTTCCAGATCATAACGCCAAACACAGCCATCAAACTGGACCATCACTCTGTGGGATTCATAAACACCAGGGACGATGGCAGCACAGACGTCCAGATCAAGGAAGGTAAGGGACATGTGATGTATGGCCCCGATGTAAAGCATCTTGAAAAAAAGAAACTGAAAAAACACATGACGTTAATTGTGTCTTTAGATGATACGATCGCTTCAAAGGCATACGAACGGGACCTAGACTTTGAGCTCTGGAATGAGAGTATGAATGAGGATTTTTTGGCCATGCATAAGGGGATCACGTCTATCCCTGAGCCCATTTATAAGTATCCTGAAGCGGTTGTCTATTTTGCACAAAAATATTCGAACAAACATGGCGAATGGATGTGGAATTCTCTCTATGGATTTGTCTGGAAACCGAATTACAGCAGGAAATATCCGGGCGGGGATTGGCAGCCCTATGTGCACGGAAATTGGAGCGCTTTTGATAACCAACTGTTCTGGGTACCGGCAGAGCCCTGGGGATGGGTCCCGTACCATCTTGGTGTTTGGCTATGGGACAAGGATGTGGGATGGATGTGGCTACCGGGAGATGCTTTTGCGCCGGCATGGGTGACCTGGGAATTTTTTGCGGG
>CAZXJE010000151.1:0-3580 GCA_964640835.1 uncultured Eubacteriales bacterium | reverse complement strand
TGATCGCTTCGATCGGGGAAAGCGCGTTTTCTGGGAAATCCACACTGGAGAGTCGAGTTTTCCGTGGAACGGATTCAGCTTTATCTCCATCTATTTCCAAATTGATAACTGAGAAAGGTGTCCCGAGGGAGCAGTCCTTTGTTAATGAGACAATCGATACATCCAGTCCCTCCACTTCAACTGTTAGTGTTGTAAAAAAAAGATTTATCATAACAGATTCAAATCATCGCTTCAGGGACTGGAATCCTGATGTGCCATACGCCCGCCGGAGTGGAGTGACGATCCGGTACTCAAGCCGGACGAACGAAGTGTTTTGCCCTGAGCTCGGCATCTCATCGCGCGGAATAGTTGCAACGTCTACAGGGAAGATCTCAGCGGATAGCTTTGTTTCAGGGAGATTTTTTAGCAAACCCAGTTTTTCCACTTCCTGGACATCGGATGATTCTTCTAGCTCAAGTTCGAATACGCAAAGCTTTTCGAGTAGTTCTAAAGTTTCTGGAGTCAGCAGCGGAGAAAAAAAGAAGAACTGAGCGGTCTTAGGGAGAGACGGATGAAGAGACAGATGTCACGATGATCTGAGGGGCGTCAAAGGAGATCAGATACTGCTCCGCTTCGCTCTGGAAGGATTCCAGGAATTCCTTCCGGAGTGGTTTTACAGGCCTGAACCTGTAGGCGAGCGGGTTGATGTAACGGCCTCTGTGTTTGATCCTGTAATCCAGATGGGGGCCTGTGACTTCGCCTGATGCACCCACGTATCCGATGATCTGGCCGCTGGCGACATTCACCCCTCTTTTAATGCCTTTCCCGTATCGCCTCAAGTGGAGATAGAAGGTCTCGTAACCATTCTTGTGCCGGATACGGATCATGCGACCGTTGTGGCTGTCGCGGCCGGCGTAGCTCACGCTCCCATCAGCTGTGACCCGGACTGGAGTACCAACGGGTGCCGCATAGTCCACGCCATAGTGGGGCCGCCACACTTTCCGGACCGGATGGAGCCGGCTGTGCGTGAACCGGGATGTGATGCGTGCACCAGAGATGGGGGATTTGAGGAATTCTTTCCTGAGGGAGTTGCCCTCGAAATCAAAGTAATCCGATTGATCCGAATCAGGATAAGTGTAACAAAAGGCCCTGTATAATTCTCCCTGATTGGTGAATTCTGCGGCGATTATGCGTCCGTAGCCCACAAATTCATCATCAAGATATTTTTTCTCAAAAATGATCTTGAAAGAATCTCCTTGGCGTATGTCCGCATAAAAATCGATATCCCATGCGAAGATCTCCTCAAGGAGAATGGCCAACTGTCCTCCCTCGTTTTCTTTTGAGATCGCGTTTATGGGATTGTCCTCGATAACGCCCCAGATCATCTCTGTGTGGATCACATACAGGATCTTTTTGATCTCAGCGGAGTATGATCCTCCATTTTTTTCGAGGCACAGGTAATTCTCTTTGTTGAGCGCGTATTCGATGCACACAACTTCATCAGCTGAAGATGTAAAGATCTTGAGCTCATTTCCCGCTCTTACTTTTGCCAGGTCATACACGGGCTTGACTTCTTTTCTGAGTTTATAGATCTCCCCAGGAGATAGATTGTACCGGTCCAGGATATCTGAGATAGTCTCACCCGGCCTTATCGTCTCTTTGTTTTCTTTTATCGGTGGAGAGGATTGTTCTTGCTGAGGCTCGAGTGGGGGAGCGGGTTCCTCTTCTTTTATTTCGTCCGGAATGGCAATGCCTGATTTAGGTTGAAAGCTTAGGATAAAAAAAGCGACCAAGGAAAGGACAAGAAACACGAGAAGAGAAACGCGGTGTGGTTCGTTTTTGTTTTTATGGATTTTGAGCTTGACGCGCATCTTTTTTAATAATTTCTACTCCTAATTAAGCAAAATAATTGATTTTTCCAATTTAGTCAAGTCAAGAGAAGGACCCAAAAAGGGGGACAGGCTACTTTTTATAGGGGTAATTAAAAAAGTAGCCTGTCCCCCTTTTTGCTGATGTAGGGTTGTTCCCAGACCGGACCGTTGAGGAAACGGTCCCGACGTCTCCTTAAGAATGTCAAAGATTTTCTTCACTTACTCCAATACAGGTCAAATGAGCCGTCTTTTGTAAACTTTGAGCTTCAAGAAAGGGGTTCACATTTTGCAAGAAGGCAAAGTATATTAATATGGATGAAGAATGAAGAAGACCTCATTGAAAAAGCACTTCAAGGCGATGAAGACGCGTTTGAGCTTCTTCTCTACCCATACAGGAATAACATGTTGAATTTGAGCTACCGGATTGTCGGAAATTTAGAAGATGCCAAGGAGGTATGCCAGGAGGCGATTCTTAAAATTTTTAAATACATGAATGGATTCAAGAGAGGCAAAAGTTTCAAAAACTGGATGTACAAAATTGTGGTGAACGCTTCTAACGATTTTTTAAGAAAAAAGAGGAGACATGGGGACATCGTTGCGATGAGAAAAGTTTTGGCTGATAATCTCTCAATTAGTCCTGAAACCGAGTTTCTAAACAAAGAAGTGAGGGAGAAAATCGCCTATTGTCTCGAAGATCTGAGCCCCAAAGAAAGGGCGGTTTTTCTTTTAAGAGACGGTGAGGGCTTGTCTGTGAAAGAAGCGGCGGGAGTTCTTGGTGCTTCATCAATGAGCGTCCGGACCCATCTCTCCCGGGCAAGACAGAAATTGAGGGGAAGACTCGAAAAGATTTTCCCCGATGGACCTTTGGAGAATGAAAAATGAAATGTAAAAGGATCCGGAAGTATCTCCCTTTATATATCAGGGCGGATCTTTCTCCCAAGAAAGAAGAGGCAGTTAGCGCCCATCTTGACACATGTAGTGAGTGTCAAAAAGAGTATGAGGTTTATGTCCGGTCCGTAAAAACAACCAGAGAATGGCTGAGTGAAAGCGCGGTGACGTGGAGAGAAGGAGAATGGAAACGGACTGTTCGAAGTGTTCCGGCTGAAAAATCAAAATCCTTGCCGGGATTTGCACCCTGGCCTTTTAAGAAGGGGTGGGCTTTTGCTGCGATGGCGGCGGTTATGGTCGTTGTCGTTTTCTTTGTCACACGGCCTCTGTACTTAGGTGTCAAAGATTTTTCAGGAAAAACGATCTCGTCGAAACGTCATTCACAGCATGAAGCGAGGGCTTTATTCAAATCACCGCAGGATGTCGTATCCATGACCATGGTCTCAAAAGATACAGGCCTCAAGGTCGTCTGGATTCTTAACAAAAATTTTAATCTGGAGGAAAACGAATGAAAAAAATTGGAATACTTACTTTAGTGTTTTTTCTTTTGTGTGGATCGATTTTGGGATATCAAAGAACATCAGGAGAGCGAGGCGAGACAAAAACAGAAATTGTGACCATTAAGTACATCGATGTGAAATGGGCGGAGGACCTCTTGCATGGCTACACAAGCCGACGCGGGACGCTCAGACGGCTTCATGATGGAAACAAATTGGTGATCGAAGACACTCCTGAAAATGTGGAAAAGATCCTTTCGATTTTGAAAGAGAGCGATATCAAACCGCTTGATCTGCAGTTCCATGTAGATTTGATTTTGGGTTCAACTGCCTCTCAATCTGAAG
>CAZXJE010000150.1:0-8216 GCA_964640835.1 uncultured Eubacteriales bacterium | reverse complement strand
ATTTTTTGTTTCCGAATTCTTATGCAGGAGAGAAAGCGATTTGGGTTTTCTTTCCATATGGAAGACAAGGATCCTCTGCATCACTTCCCGAATGGCAGCTATGTGTTTGGATTCGAAGGGTTGTTTCTTCTCCTGTGGAGGAGGATTTTTTCTCATCCAGTCGAGAAGGGCATTGATCTCTGGTGAGATCTTATCTTTTCCTTGCGGGACACATCGATCACAGAAGACGCCGTCTTTATTATGGGCGAGCCAACTCACCGAAGAGATCGCCCCTCTACACTTTTTGCACCTCTTAAAATCAGGGAAAATCCCGCTGAGCTTGAGGAACCAGGCTTCAAAATAGGCGCTTGTGAAGTCCAGGTCAGCTCCGGCTTTGAGCGATTGGAGCGCCAAGAGGAGCAACCGGAACAACGTATCGTCTTTAGACCGGAGAGGGAAAAATTCCTCGGTCAGCTCGGCGAAATAACTCAGCGTGAATGAAGTGTCAAGGTCGTTCTGTATGTCAAAAAAGGATTCGATAAGATCACAATTACTCACAGTGACCAATTCTCTGTTTTCTTTCTCGTAATAGAAAACATTGACGTGGGACATGGGCTCCAAGCTGCTTCCGAACCTGTTCCCGAATTTCCTCGCACCTTTTGCGACTCCCTTGAAGATGCCGACATCTTTGGCAAAGAAGATGATGATCTTATCCTGTTCACCGATATCAAAGGATCTCAAAACGATGGATTCTGATTGTTTGCGGGCCATTAGAGTTTCAGGTGAGGTGTTGGAGGAAGACGGTACCAAGTCCGAGAAAAACAGCAAAGCCTATGGAGTCTGTGCACATGGTGAGAAGATTGACCGAACCCAGGGCAGGATCCAGTTTGATCAATTTCAAAAACAAGGGGATGATGGTCCCTACCAGAGCAGCAACAAAAAGGTTGATGATAACTGCCAGGCCCAAAATGAGCCCCAGGTAGGGATTCCGGATCAGCAAATATGAGATGCCGCCCAGAATTGTGCCGATCACGACACCATTGCCGATCCCGACAAGGATTTCTTTGAACAAAGCCTTCTTTGCCGAGATCCACTCGATCTGGCCTATGGCAAGCTCCCTCACGATAATGGCGATGGTCTGGTTTCCGGCAATCCCTCCGAGAGCTGCCACTAGAGGCATAAACACGGCCAGAGTGACGGCTTGCTGTATACTTCCTCTGAAATGGCTGACAACCCATGGTGATACCGAAGCTGTCAACAGGCTTAGGAGAAGAAATGGCAGCCTTTTTTTGATCGAGGTCCAAGGGCTGTCCTGAATTCTGTCGGACGTATCCAAAGACACCATCTTGTAGATGTCCTCTGTGGTTTCCTGCTCTATGACATCGATCACGTCATCGACTGTGACCACTCCGACCAGTGTGTTTTCTGCGTCGACGACAGGGATAGCCACCAGATTATAGTCGGCAACATTTCGAGCCACCTCCTCCTGGTCGGTTTCCGTATGGACGCTTATGACATCAGTGGTCATGATGTTTTTGAGAGGGGTGTTCGGCCGGGCAAACAAAAGTTGTCTCAGGGAGACAACACCCCTCAAGTGATGGTGATCATTGACCACATACAGGTAGAATGCCGATTCCACGTCCCCTTCCAGCTGCATGGCTGTAATGGCATCAGAGATATTTGTGTTTTCGTTCAGAGCATAGAAATTGGGGGACATGATCCGGCCGGCTGTCTCCTCCCCATAATGAAGGAGCCCCATGACCTCTTCGGTAGGCTTCTGTTCCATGAGGGTGAGCACAGAATCTTTCAATTCCTCAGGAAGAAGCTCAATGATGGGAGCAGCGTCATCGGAGGGCATTCTCTGCATCAAGTCAACGATCTGCTCTAAAGGAAATGCTTCCACGATCTGAATAACATCTTCAGGGTCGAGTTCGCTCAATACTTCGGCGGCTTTGTCTTTTTCTTTCTCGTAGATCACGTTGAAAAGAATCAGCCGGTCCCTGGAGATCAGATGATTCATGAGGGAGGCGATATCTGCTGCATGGAAGTTTTTGACGAGATTCCAGAGACGTGTTAGAGCTCCCATGTTGATAAATTTTCGTGCAGAGCTGATAACAATTCTCTGAGATTGAACTTTCATTGATTTGCCTTACCTTTTTCGCCCTACACCTTAACATACTTTTCAACGTCAGTAAATCTGATTTACAGACAATTTTAACGAAGAATTCAGACTATTTTGTTTTGTAGAAATATTTATTAGTTTCGGCAACGATGATCGAACTGAGTCCGATCAAGCCTACTAGGTTGGGAAAAGCCATGAGCCCGTTCATAATGTCTGCAAGAGTCCAGACGGTTTGCAGTTTCAGCATAGTACCCACCGCTACAAAGATCACAAACACGATTCGGTAGATCTTGACAGCCCGTTCTTTAAAAAGATACTCGATGGATTTTTCTCCGTAATAGCACCAACCGAGGATAGTCGAATATGCGAAAAAGATAAGGCCGAAGGTCACCACAAACTCACCGATCCCGCCAGGTAAGGATTCTCTGAAGGACAGAGTCGTGAGTTCAGCTCCGGTTTTATCCATGGTCCACAGACCACTAGAGAGAATCACAAGGCCCGTCATCGTACAAACCACAAGAGTATCGATAAAAGTCTGTGTCATGGAGACAAGTGCCTGCTTGACGGGGTTGGGTGTTTTCGCCGCTGCAGCCGCGATGGGAGCCGAGCCCAAGCCGGATTCATTGGAGAACACTCCTCTGGCAACGCCCTCTCTCATGGACTCGCGTAATGTGGCGCCCATGAATCCACCCAATGCGGCTGTGGGTGTAAAGGCAGACTTGAATATTTGAGCAAAGATACCGGGAATGATGGAGATCTTGAGCATCAGAATGATCAAAGCCCCAATAAAATAGATAACGATCATAACGGGGACGAGAACTTGTGTGACTCGGGCGATGCTCTTGATACCGCCGAGGACGACCATGGCTGTAAAGAGCGCCAACACGATTCCAGTTATGTAGTGGGGAATATTGAGGGAGGTCTTCACCGCCTCGGCCACAGAATTGGATTGGACCATATTGCCGATACCGAATGCGGCGATCGCAGCGAAAATGGCAAAAAGAACGCCCAGCCACTTTATGCCCAGACCTTTGGATATATAGTACATGGGTCCGCCGCTCATGGTCCCGAATTCGTCTTTTTCCCTGTATTTGATGGCGAGGACTGCCTCTGCGTATTTGGTCGCCATCCCAAAGAGGCCCGTGACCCACATCCAGAAGAGCGCTCCCGGTCCTCCTGCGACAATGGCTGTGGCCACTCCAGCGATGTTCCCCGTTCCCACTGTCGCAGCCAATGCCGTCATTAAGGCCTGGAAATGAGAAATATCTCCCGCTTCCTTATCATCCTCTTTACGCTGAATGAAGGCAAGATAGAGAGAGTAAATGAGTCCTCTGAACTGAAGGCCTTTCAGACGGATCGTCAGAAAAATCCCCGTACCCACGAGCAACACTAGCAATGGTGTTCCCCATATGAAATTCCGAATATCTGTTAAAATGTTTAAGAACTGTGCTTCCATCGCCTGTCCTTAACCTGGATTATTCATGAGTCGTGGTGGCCGCAGATAGGAAATATCGGCCCATTATATGAGTAATTCAGGTGAAAAATTTCCTCTATTATATCAGCACCAAATTAAAATTCAAATTGCATGAAAAAAAGAAAAAGGAATGATTTAACCCAAGAAAGTGATGCCAAAATCTATGATCTTTTTGCTCAGTCTCTTGCGGTCGATCCTGAGTTCATCAGCCGCTTTTGTGAGATCCCATTTGTTCTTGATCAACGCTTGGTGAACATATTCTTTTTCGAACTGTGCTATGGCGTTCTCCAATGATTTTGATTCTGTTAGACTGGGTGCGATCTGGGATTCTATGGGCTCCACGAGAAGGGAAAGGTGATTGGCTCTGATCTCATCCTCTTTGATCATGATGACAAACCGTTCGATCACATTTATGAGCTCACTGACATTGCCAGGCCAGGAATAGTTGATAAAAGCTTCCGTGGCTTCTGCACTCATAGTTTTTTGTTTTTTTCCCGTTTCCTCTGCGAAATACTTTAAAAAGTAGTTGATCAACAGGGGAATATCATTTTTTCGTTCCCTTAAGGGTGGAATGTACAGGGGGATCACATTCAGCTTGAAGTAAAGATCTTCCCTGAATTTGTTCTTCGCGATAAGCTGCTTCAAGTTTTTATCAGTGGCTGCTATTAGCCGTGTGTCTATGGAGATGGCCTCTGTCGATCCTATCGGTTCATATCTTTGTTCTTCGATCACCCTCACCAGCTTAGCCTGCGTCTTCAGGCTCATATCTCCGATCTCGTCCAAAAACAGCGTGCCCCCGTCAGCGAGGAGCAGCTTCCCTTTTTTGTCTTTAACGGCAGTGGACAGGGCCCCTCTGACATAGCCGAACAACTCGATCTCGATCAAATTATCGGGAATAGCCGCGGAATTTATCTGGATAAACCGCTTGTTTTTTCGCGGGCTTTCCTGGTGGATCAGCTGAGCGACGAGTTCTTTTCCGGTTCCGTTCTCTCCATATATTAGAATTCTCCCATCTGTCGGTGCGGCAGTCTTTGTTTTCTCTCTGAGCTTTTGGATGGCAGCGCTCTTTCCTATCAGCTTATATTTGGCTCTGATCCGTTCGCGGAAATGAATGTTTTCTTCCTCCAATTTTTTCTGCTTCAGCGCATTTTGTGCGGTCAAAACAACTTTTTCCAGGGTTAGAGGTTTTTCGAGAAAATCAAATGCACCCAGTTTTGTCGCCTTGACGGCCATGTCAACCGAACCGTGTGCGGTGATGATGATGACTTGGGTGTTTTCTTCCGCGTTTTTTATGTTTTCCAGAACTTCGATCCCGTTCATCTCGGGAAGCAGTATGTCCAGAAAAACAAGCCCATAATTATCCCCTTTTAACAGATTGAGGCCTTTCTCTCCAGTATCTGCTGTTTTGACGAGATAGTTCTCATCCTCTAGGATCCCCTTGAGTGAGGACCTGATTCCGGCCTCGTCATCGATGACGAGAATTTTGTCTTTGATCATGCTGGTATCTCTATAATGAATTTAGCTCCAAAAGGCTTATTGTTCTCGGTGTCTATGGCACCGTCGTGTTCGTTGATGATCTGATTCACGATCGCTAAACCCAGTCCTGACCCCTTTGACTTGGTTGAAAAGTGTGGCAGGAAAAGTTTCTCCTTGTCTTTTTTGGAGATTCCTGGGCCCGTATCTGATACTTCCACACGAATGTTCTGGTGCTCACGATCAAATGATGTGTTGATTTTGATCTTTCCCTTTTTGTTCATTGCATCGATCGCGTTATCGAAAAGATTGATAAAAACACGTTTCATCTGTTCCGGATCGATTTGGATCGATGATGGGACATCCGGTGAGTAAGACGTATCAAAATCGATATCGGAGAAGATCCCCTCAAATAGCGAAATAGTGTGAGTGATGACATCATGGATGTCAGCTGATTGGAGCCGGATAGCAGGGAGACGGGCAAAAGTGGAGAACTCATCCACGAGTGATTTGATCGTCCCAGCTTCTTGGACGATCGTGTTGGCCCCCTCTTGAATGGCGTTTGTGCTTCTTGTGTCATTTTTTGTAAGGTTCTTGATGATGCGCTCTGCAGACAACTGGATCGGCGTTAGCGGATTTTTTATCTCATGTGCCACTCGCTGTGCGACTTCTTTCCATGCCACAATTTTTTGTGCCTTTATTAATTGTGTCAAATTTTCAAGGACTACGATCATACCGGAAAACTCTTGGTTTGATTGCTTAAGAGGAGAAAGTGTCAACCCGAAGATGGCACTCTGTTCATTGATGCTAATCTTTATTTCCTTGTCAGAGAGATGGTATTTTTTCTTGAGACCTCTCTGGATGTTATCCACGATCTCTGTGTATTCTGGATCGGTGAGAACATCATTATAGTTTTTTCCGACTAGGTTCTGCTCCTTCAACCCTAGCATTTCGCGTGCCGATGGATTGATTGTAGTGATGGCACCCCCGGCATTGAGCGTGATGACTCCTGTGGTGATGTTGTTCAGGATGGTTTCGATATACTGTTTTCGCGCTGCCAACTCTGATGTCGTTTGTGCGATGCTGTGCTGGCTTTCTTTCAAATCGGACGTCATTTGATTGAAGGAGTCGATGAGGATACCCAGTTCGTCAGATGCCGGAGTCTCCACCTTGACGTTCAGGTTCCCTCTAGAAACCTCCTTGGTCGCCTCTGCCAATTTTTCGATGGGAACGGTTATCCCCTTAGCGAGTTGAAATCCGATCCAGCTTGCTGCAAAAATGATAAGCAATGTCACAAAGATCAGCGTAATCAGATAAAAAGTTTTTACTGGATTTTTCTGGATTTTGAGCTGACTGTATCTCTGAACATAAGCCGTAATGTTGTTGATGCGTTGGGCATAGTTTTGGGGAAGAAATTTACCTGTCACAACGAGCAGATTTCCCACATCCGGGATGCTAATGGATACTCCTCTTCGGATCATCTCTCCGTTTCCCATCGAATCGATCCTCTTGATCTGTTCCCCGAGTTGAGCTCTTCGCACAAGGTTTAATGTCAGGTCCTGATAATCCTGGAGTGGCAGATCCGGGTTGAGATAGGAGAACAATTCTTCATCATCCAAATAAATTCCGATCTCGTCGAGCCTGTACTCTTTCAGTTTGGCACGCACAAATTCCATAAGGGGGCGCCGGGGTTCCATGTTGATGAGATTCTGCTCTTGTATGGCCTGACTCATCTGTTGAGCATAGTGCAAGGTGACTTCTTCACTGTTGAGATAAAAGCCGTCAGCAAGGCTTTTGGTATCGTCCAAGATCGTATCAATCGGAGTTCGAAACCACTGTTCGATATTCCTGCTGATCAGGTCACTGGAAAAGAGGAATAGCAATAGAGTGGGAATGAGGGAGAGAGAGATGAAGAACAGCAAAAGCTTTGTTTTGAAATGGGCTCCAGCGACCTTTCGTTTTCTCTCAAGATAGAGTTTTATCAAACTCCGGGCAAAAACGAACAGGAGGATGAGAAAAAGGAGAAACACAATGATCTGTAGGGAGAGGAGGAGCACGTTAGTGACAGAAGTGGGAGAGAATTGTTGGGCTTCGCGGAGAAAAAATTGAGCGACAAAGAAAAGGATAATCAGAGTGACCATAATAGCCCCCAATACTCGAGGACCTTTTCTCTTTGTGTCTTCCATCTGTATCTTATTATCCGCTGGTTGAAAACCATTTCCCTGCGGCATATTTTGGCTTTATTGCCTATGTTATTTGATCGTTATTATCTGATTCTACGATAAAATCATCAATGTTATCGAGGGTGATCCGAATATTTTTTTTCACAGCTCCCGGCGGTCCGAAAGACTTTCCTCTCTGGTTGTTCAGGGTATAAGTGAGCCCTCCCGCGTTTCCCACATCGATCACGAGTTCCTCACGTGCGATGACCTGAAGTTTTCCTCCGGGTAATTTGATGCCTTCGTAGATCAGTTCGCCATCGGCATAAACTTGAATCCACGTTTCGAGATGAAAAGCGATGTTCAAATTCAGCTCTTGAATCTCCTCCTCGATTTCCTCTGAAGGCTCAGTTTCGGTGGGTGGCGGGATAGCCTCTCTTTGAGGCGTGGTTTCTGTAGGGGGAGGCTGGATCGGAGTCGGGGCCTCTTCACCCCGGAAAATGAAGAAAAGTGCCACTAAGACAGCGATGACAACAGCGCCGAAGGCGCCGATCCGGATCACATTCCGGATATTTATCGGGGAGCTTTTGGAGAAAGTCTTTTCCTCCACTTTTTCGTTCTTATCGAGGATTTGGAGAGCGTCATGGTATTTGTTCAAGACGCTTTCTTCTTCCAGTCCCAAGTATTTAGCGTATCCGCGGATGATACCTCTCGTGAAGAATTTTCCTGGGAGGACATCGAACTGGCCTTCTTCTAAGGCCCTGAGGAATCGAATATTTATTTTTGTGAATTCGGCAATTTCTTTAAGAGAGATTCCCCTTAATTCCCGCTCTCGTTTCAGATCTTGCCCGATAGGTATCATTTTTGAATTTTAAGCCAAGATTTTCGCTATGTCAACTTCCATTAGGTTATCGTTCCAAATCCGTGACGGAGCCATTTAGAGTGATCAGATTATATGATATCAAAAACACACTCAGTTTCCCCAGCGAGGAAACTTCGTTCGGATCCG
>CAZXJE010000149.1:0-8222 GCA_964640835.1 uncultured Eubacteriales bacterium | reverse complement strand
GTTCGGGGAACGGACCCTACATAGCAAGGAATCATGCCCGCCTTGAGCCCTTCTCACTGTTTTCTCCACCACACAATTGGGACACTCAATAACGCAAAGTGAATTCATGCCATCACGCTTTTAGGGAAACTTACTCTATGTTTAAAAATGAGGAAATCTAATTGAATTTGTGGTATTATATGGCTTTTTAAGGAAGATTGAGCAAGGAAACGAGACAAATATAAAGGCTTAAACTCCTAATTTTTCAATCTTTGTACAAGTCCATTTATAAATACGGAAGGGAAAATAATGCCAAATCCGAAGAAATTTCGTTTAAATGGGGGGAGAATGCTCCTCGTGCAGATCGGAATATTGCTCTTATGCATAAATCCGTTCTTCCTATTTCAAATTCACGGCCAAGATTCAGAAATTCAAAGTTTTAGCCTCAAAGACGCCCAGAAATTTGCTGTCCTTCACAGCTACGATTCCATAAAATCTCTGTTGGATATTGAAGCCGCCAAGAAAAAGTTGAGAGAGACTCTGGCAGATGGTTTTCCCCAAATCAATTCAAGTTTGGCCTACCTAAATAATCTGGAACTAGCAACAATTCTGATTCCTGACTTTATCGGCGGGGATCCAGACAAAAAAATACCCGTCCAATTCGGCACGCAACATAACGCCAACTTCAGCATTACTGTCAGTCAGAAGATTTTTGACGTCAGCTATATCGTTGGCCTGAACACATCAAAGATCTTTACCCAACTGGCCGACCAGGGCTACGAGCGCACACAACTGGAAGTGAAAGAGACCGTCACAAACACCTATTTTCTGATTTTGGTATCCCAGGAGAGCGAAACGATCATTAAGGCCAACATAGAGAACCTGAAGAAAACCCTCTATGAGATCAGCGAAAGCTACAAGGAAGGATTTGTTGAAGAGACGGATGTCGATGTGATCCAGATCTCAGTAACAGCTCTAAAAAACAGTCTTCAGAATGTTCAAAAACAAACGGATGTTGCTTTTAAGTTGTTGAAATTCCAGATGGGTTTAGACCTGGAACAAAAAATCAAAATCACAGAAAATCTGGAAGATATCTTCAGACAGATCGACATCCAGGAAGCCATCTCAGCCGAATTCGACTTGAGCAAGAACATCGACTATAAGCTGCTGAACACGCAAGAAAAATTGGCTGAAATGGCGCATAAAAATGCAAAAGCAAAATATTGGCCTTCGATATCAGCATTCTACACTTTCCAGCAGGCTGCGCAGAGGAGTTCATTCAATTTTCTCAATTTCAATCATGACTGGTATCGCAGCCAGATCTTGGGCGTCAACATCTACATCCCCATCTTCAAAAGTGGAGGAGAAAGAGCCAGAGTAGCTCAGGCAGCCATCGCTCTCGAGAAGGCAAAAACTGCAAGGATCCAAGCTTCGCAGGGAATATTATTGGAAGATTCCCGAGCAAGGAATGACCTTTCTGCAGCCCATGAGAACTACCTCAATGTCAAGGACAACATGGAGTTGAGCGAAAAAGTCTATAATGCAACCTTGACCAAATACAGAGAGGGCATTGCATCCAGCACAGACCTGACTCAAGCGAATGATAGATATCTACTGTCACAGTCGAATTATATACAAGCCATATCCTCGCTTTTAAGTGCGAAGAATAAACTGGACAGGATCAGGAATACCTATGAATAAGCGGCATAAAAGGACAAGAACCATGAAAAAAATAACTCTTCTAATCATCTTAGGAGCCTTCCTATTGACAGCCTGTGGTCCTCGAGACAAACAGTCTCAACTGCAAAGAATGGAAAGACAGCGGGATGCTCTCAACGAAAAAATCGAACAATTAAAGACAGAGCTAGCCCAGGGTAGAAGTGGTGAAACACAGGTGAGAGAGCAGTTTATGTATGTGGCGGTCAGTGAAGTCAAGCCCGAGGTTTTTCAACACTTTATTAAGGTCCAAGGGACTGTAGAATCGGACAACAACATCCTAATCCCCTCCCAGACTTCGGGGATTGTTAAAAAAATACTCGTCGATGAGGGAAACAGAGTTACCAAAGGCCAACTGCTGGCTGAACTGGACGGCGCGATCTATGAAAGTAATATCGCTGAAGTGGAGAATGCATTAGACCTGGCAATAACGATCTTTGAACGCCGGAAAAGGCTGTGGGATAAAAACATTGGCAGTGAGATTGAATTTCTGCAGGCAAAAAACAATAAAGAGAATCTAGAGAAGAGGCTCGAAACTCTCCAAGAGCAGTACCAATTGACAAAGATCACCTCCCCCATAAACGGGAATGTGGACGATATCCTGATCAAAGAAGGCGAAATGGCGGCAGCAGGACGGGGGGCAATTCGGATCGTTCAGCTGACCCGATTAAAAACCGTAGCGTCAATCTCTGAAAATTACATCTCCCGAGTCAAAAAGAATGACATCGTAAGAGTGGAGATACCTGTTCTCGGTCTCCATTTTGATCATTCCATCGTTTCTGTTTCACAGGTTATCGACCCAGACAACAGGACATTCGAGATCGAGATCGAAGTTCCGAGAGAGCAGAAAAATATCAAACCCAATATGCTGGCCGTAGTTACTATCACTGATTACACAAATCCCCAGGCTATTGTCGTTCCCCAGAACATCATTCAAAAAACCGGGACAAACCAATTTTTATTTGTTGCTTCCGGTGAAAATGGCCGATGGATCGCCAGGAAAAAAGTCGTCCAAACGGGCGAATCACATGACAACACGACTGAGATCACTGTCGGACTGGAAGAAGGTGATTTTATCATCACTTTCGGATTCCAGAACCTGGCTGATGGACAAACCGTCACAGTCACTGAAGAGGAATAATGCAATTGTTTGACATTGTTTTTATTGAACAAAGTATCGACATTATTTATGAATAGCTCAGGCACAAAACAGATAAAAAAAGAAGGTTAAGATGAAGGAAAAGGAATTCAAACTCACCAACATTGCCATCCGCAACCGCACGACTATCTATATCTTCACCGTTATTCTGGTTATCTTCGGAGTGATGCAGTACAACTCCACACCTAAAGAGAAGTTCCCTGAGATCGTGTTTCCGTATTTCATGATCGGAACTCTCCATCCCGGAACCTCGCCTGCTGATGTAGAAAATCTTATCACTCGCCCCATCGAGAAACATCTTAAGGGTATTGATGGCGTCAAACAGATCATCAGCAACTCCATACAGGATTACTCTTCGATCTTTATCGAATTCGAGCTCACGGCTGATGAGGTCCAGGCCTATCTGGACGTCAAGCAGGCTGTGGATGATGCCCGGTCCGAACTTCCTACCGACCTCTTCCAAGACCCTGATATCAGCCGCATCGACCTTTCGGAGATTCCCATCCTGTTCATCAACCTCTCGGGAGATATCGGCCTTGTCAAATTGAAGGAACTGGCTGAAAAACTACAGGATGAGATCGAAGCCTTGGAGGAGATCACACGCGCCGATATCGCAGGAGCACTGGACCGAGAGATCCAGATCAACATCGATCTGTACAAAATGCAGGCAGCCGGATTGTCCTTCAACTCGATCATCAATGCCGTCGCCTCAGAGAACGTGACCATCTCTGCCGGTCAGATCGATACGGCCGGTATGAAGCGCAATCTTCGCGCTGTGGGAGAGTTCCAGAAGGTGGAAGAGATCGCTGATATCATCCTCCAAGACGGCATCACAATCAAGGATATCGCAGAGGTCGTAGACGATTTCAAGGATCGGGAGAGCTATGCCCGCCTCAATGGGCAGGATGTGCTCACGCTCAACATTATCAAGAAGAGCGGAAAGAACCTGATCTTCGCTGTAGATAAAATCAAGGCTATCGTGGCGGATTTTCAGAAAAGCGCCCCGGAAAACCTCATTATCACTCTAACAGGAGACTCCAGCACCCAAACGAGAAACAGTGTCAGCGACCTTTTTAACACAGTCATTTTGGGATTTATCGTTGTGGTCTTTGTACTCATGTTTTTCATGGGGGAGGCCAATGCACTGTTTGTTGGCATCTCCATTCCCCTCTCCATGGTGATCGCCTTCATTCTGATCCCAGTCGTTGGATTCACCATTAACATGGTAGTGCTGATGTCCTTCATTATGGTGCTGGGTATTGTGGTGGATAACTCCATCGTGATCGTAGAAAATGTTTACCGGCACTTCACCACCACCAACATCTCCATAATGGAGGCCACAAAAAAAGGAGTAGGTGAGGTCGCTCTGGCTGTCTTCACAGGCACACTAACGACCATCGCTCCCTTTTTCCCGCTGATCTTTACACCCGGGATCGCCGGGAAATTCATGTCTTACCTACCCATCACTATCATTATCACCTTAACGGCCTCCATCCTGGTGGCCTATATCATGAATCCGGTATTCGCAGTCTCTTTCATGAAGCGCCCTCGCTCTGAGGAGGAAAATTCCCGGAACCGCAAACTCACTCGCAAGACCATATTAGTCACGCTGGCAGTGTTGGTTGCGATCGTGCTCTTCTCCCTTGCTGATATCCGGGTATTGGCCAATCTTTTAATTTTTGGCCTGGTGATCTACTGCCTGTTTAAATTCGTACTGCATTTTCTGATCGAGAAATTTCAATGCTGCGTGCTTCCGGCCTTCCTGAGTTCCTACAAAAAGACCCTGGCTTTCCTACTCAAAAGAAAACGGCCCTATTTGATTTTGACCGGGGCTGTAGTACTACTGTTATTGTCTTTTATCCTGATGGGGATCGCTCCTCCCCGAGTAGTGTTTTTTCCTGGGGGGGATCCCAATACGCTTATGGTATACATTACCATGCCTGAAGGGACTCATATCGATGTCACCAATGAAGTCTGCAGAAAAGTGGAAGAGAAGGTGTTTGAAGTTTTGGGCCGTGACAATGCGGATGTAGAATCCGTAGTCTCCAATGTGGCTGTCAATGCTGGCGCCAGCCTCTTTGAGCGTAGCACCCAGGATAAACTGGCCAAGGTGACCATCTCCTTCGTGGAGCATAAATTCCGTACAGGAGAACCCACTACCAAGTACCTGCATGCTCTGAGGGAAAGGGTCAAGGGTATCCCTGGAGCAGAGATCCGAATTGACCGAGAAGCAATGGGGCCTCCCTCGGGAATGCCCATAAACATCGAGATCAAAGGGGACGAGATCGACGAATTGGTGGATATATCCCAAAGATTGGAAGCTTTTATCACTTCCTTGAATATTCAAGGGATCGAAAAACTCAAGTCCAGTATGGAGGTTAACAAACCCGAGCTCATCTTGCACATCGACCGGGAAAAAGCCAATAAGCTCGGTATCAACACCGCCACCATCGGTATGGCACTGCGGTCGGCCATCTACGGCTTCGAGATCTCCAAGTTCAGGGAAGGAGACGAGGAATATCCCATTCAGCTGCGTCTTGAGAACCGTTTTCGCAGCGATATCGATGTGCTGCTCAGCCAGGAGATCATCGTCCCCTCTAAAAGCGGAAACGCTCCTCCCAACATGATCCCTCTCTCGGCTATTGCGAGTGTAGACCACATCACCAGCTATGGGGGGATCGCCCGTATCGATAACCAGCGTACCATAACCCTGTCCTCAAACGTGCTTTGGGGTTATAACGCCAATCAGATCATCCAGCAGATTAACCAGAATCTACCCAATTTCCCTGTCCCAGATGGCTACAGCATCAAATTCACGGGAGAACAGGACACGCAGGCTGAGGTGGGCGGTTTCCTTCAGGTCGCCTTGCTCATCGCATTGGGTATGATCTTTCTCATTCTGGTGGCCCAGTTCAACTCCATGGCCAAACCCCTTATCATCATTTCCCAGTTCTTCTTCAGTTTCACGGGCGTCTTGCTGGGATTCGTGATCTTTAAGATCGACATCTCTATCATGATGACAGGGATGGGGATCATTGCTGTGGCCGGTGTAGTGGTCAAGAACGGGATCATCATTATCGATTACATCGACAATCGTATCGCGCTTGGTATGGAAAAAGAGACGGCTATCATCGAAGCCGGTGCCACCCGTCTCACTCCGGTGATGCTCACAGCCCTGTCCACCATCTTGGGACTAATGCCTTTGGCCATCGGGATGAATTTCAATTTTGGTACGCTTCTCACGCGGCTCGACCCTCAGATCTACTTGGGCGGGGACAGCGCCGCTTTCTGGAATCCTCTAGCCTGGACCATCATATTCGGGCTGGCGTTTGCCACGATCCTGACTTTGATCGTGGTCCCGGCCATGTACACGATTATTTACGTTCGCAGAAAACCCAAAAAATCCTAAGTCAAGTTGAAAGATGTAGGGACCGTTTCCCAAACGGTCCGTTCGGGGAACGGACTCTACATAAATAGAACCGTCCCCTTTAGTGTGGTATAGTACAGACCAAGAGAGGATAGGGAAACTCAGGACATTACCATCATGCTAATTATTTTTACTGTTCTTATCTGCATCGCTGTCTCTTTTCTGTTCACTTTTTTGGCCAAAAAACTGAACCTTTCTGTAGTCATCGGGCTCATTCTAAGTGGGGTCATCCTGGGATCCCCGGGCATAAAAAATGCAATTATTGGACCCAACGAGGATTTTGTTATGGTCCTCGGCAATCTGGCCTTTTTCATCTTGATGTTCCTCGCGGGCTTGGAAATTTCATGGTGTATGTTCTATAAAGAGCGCAAAGATGCAGCGGCTGTCGCCTTTTTTGCAGCTATCATCCCACTCCTATTAGGATTTTTTGTGTTTCTCCAAATGGGATTTTCTATTGTGACATGCCTTACTGTCGGTATCAGCATGAGCATAACGGCTGAGGCTACCAAAGCCCGCGTCCTTTTGGAATTGGGCAAGCTCGATACCAAACTCGGCTCCCTCATGATGGGCGCAGGAATACTCGATGACATGATAGGACTGACGCTCTTCGCCGTTATCAGCTACGTCTTCACGGGAAAAACAGCCACCCACGAATTCATCCAAACTCTCGTGGCGATCGGTGCCTTTTTTCTGGGTATAATCGTCCACAAGCTCATGGGGAGAGAAAAACCCCTAGTCCAAAAAGTCGAAAAAATTCTCCTCACATTTGTGATTCCTTTTTTTTTCATCAGCATGGGCATTCATTTCAGCTTCGAATCGCTTTTTCTGAAACCCTGGCTAGCTGTTGTCGTGATTGTTCTGGCGATTTCAGGGAAAATCGCAGGGAGTTTGTTTGCCAAACTCTTCATCCAATTAAGCTGGAAGCAGCTCTACCTCGTGGGCTGGGGTATGAACAGCCGAGGGGCAGTGGAATTAGCCTTGGCCCTGCTCGCTCTCCAGGCAGGCCTTATAGAAAAAGATGTGTACTCCAGCCTTGTTTTAATGGCCTTAGTCACCACGTTGATCTTTCCTGTGGTCCTGAGGAGGATGCTGGAAAAAAATCCCGATATCATGGGCAGCACATCAAAATCATGTTTGATCACGAGAAAAATATGATAGCCTATGGGTACACATGAGCGAGAAGGACAACCGATCTTTTTTGTGATCGGGGTTGTGCTCTTTTTCATTTTCTTTTATATCCATAGATACGCGATAAACTAGGAGGGAAAAATGAGGAAATGGAAATGTTCGGTCTGCGGATATATCTATGATGAAAGTAAAGAAGGCGTTCCTTTCGAGGACCTGCCCAAGGATTGGACGTGCCCTCAATGTGGTGCGCCAAAATCTGCATTCAGTGTTATCGAAGGCGAAGAAACCGTATCCAAAGCAAAGACATCTGTTGCTGACAAGATCGTGGAACAGCTGGTTGCTTATGGAGTTAACAGAGTCTTTGGAATTCCAGGCCATTCCAACCTCCCCCTGACTGACGCCATCCGGAGACACCCTGCAATCGATCTCATCTTGACACGCCACGAGCAGGCTGCGGCCTTCATGGCATCTGCACATGCCAAGCTCACTGGAGAAATTGGAGTATGTATGTCAATAGCCGGCCCGGGTGCGACAAACCTCATCACCGGAGTTATCGATGCCTCCACCGACAGAGCCCCTGTACTGGCACTGCTGGGCCAGGTTCCCGAGGTCTTCCTCGGTAGTGAATCACTTCAGGAGATTGCAGAGGTAGATATTTTCAAGACCTTTTGTGTCTATGCCGAATTGATCGGGAATCCTGCGCAGACTCTCAAAGTTCTAAACCTCGCTGTAAAAAAGGCCTATGCTGCCCAAGGTCCAGTTGCGTTGAGCCTTCCCACAGACATACTAGCTGAACCTCTGGATCAAGACATC
>CAZXJE010000148.1:0-8251 GCA_964640835.1 uncultured Eubacteriales bacterium | reverse complement strand
CCCGGATCCGAGCGAAGTTTCCTCGCTGGGGAAACTGAGCGTGTTTTCGAAATCATCAATTGGAACACTCGGAAGGTCATTCATCACGGTTTTGGAGATGCTTCCATTTGCGTTCGGACAAGGAAAGAAGTATGCTGCTAGGCAAGTAGCACTAACCCATTGAGGAGATTTTTTAATGTCAAGACCTTCGATTCTTAGGCCTTCACTCATCTGTATTTTATTTCTGATGGCTTCTTTGGTGGCATGCGGACCAAAGGAGGATGACAGTGCAAGAGACTTTTCTGTCATAGAGACGACCATCGAGGATATTCACGAAGCTTATAGATCCGGGAATCTCACATGTCGGGAACTGGTCGAGATCTACCTGGAGAGGATCGATCAGTACGACAAATCTACCAGGCTAAACGCCATAGTGGTTGTCAATCAAAATGCCCTCAAGATAGCGGACGAACTGGATGAGGAATTCCAAAGGACAGGAAAGTTGCGCCCCCTTCATGGCATCCCTGTTATTGTCAAGGATAATTATGAAACGTACGACATGCAGACCACAGGAGGATCGATGGCGCTGAAGGGATTTATTCCTCCGGACGATGCCTATCAAGTCCGAAAGCTTCGTGAGGCTGGGGCCATCATGCTTGTCAAATCCAACATGGCAGAATGGGCGTTCAGCCCCTATCATACACTGAGTTCAACGGCCGGTGTGACAGCAAATCCGTATGATCTCAACAGAGTACCAGCGGGCTCGAGTGGAGGCACGGCCGCGGCTGTGGCCGCCAACTTTGGGGCGGTCGGGCTGGGAACGGATACGGGAAATTCCATTCGTGGACCATCGTCTCATTGCTGCCTAGTCGGTATCCGCTCGACCATGGGCCTAACCAGCCGAGACGGCATTATCCCTCTTTACCTCCGGAACGATATCGGAGGCCCGATGTGCCGGACCGTTGAAGACGCTGTCCGGATCCTGGAAGTGATCGCCGGATATGACCCGAACGATCCCATAACAAAAAAATGTGAAGGGAAGATCCCTGAGAACTACACACAATTCCTCGATAAAGATGGACTTAAAGATGCGCGCATCGGCGTGTTTCGCCTTTATACAGACAGATCGTCAACCGATACTGAGGTCCTCGCCCTTTTTGAGCAAGCCATCGAGGATATTAAGCTGGCTGGTGCTGAGATCGTAGACCCGTTCGTGATTTCCGACTTTGGTAGACTCACTAAAGGCATATGGTGTGATATGTTCCGGCACGACCTCAATAACTACCTAGCCTCGCTGGGCGACGACGCACCCATCCAAAACTTGCTCGAGGTCTATAACAAAGGCCTGTTTGCCACACCCAATAAGATGAGGATCTTTCATGCTCTGGAAGTGCCGCTCCAAGAAGAACCCGCGTGTAAGGATATCTTTACAGAACCGAAAAATGTTGTTTTTCAAGAAGCGGTCCTTAAGGCGATGGCTGACCAAGGCGTGGATTTTATTATCTATCCCACCTGGAGCAATCCCCCACGAAAACTGGCTGATGTTAAGAGTCCTGCCGGCGACAACAGCCAGCTCATTCCTCCCCACACAGGAATGCCAGGATTTACTGTTCCGATGGGCTTCACATACAAGAATCTTCCTGCAGGCCTGCAGATCGTAGGGCGTCATTTCGATGAACCCGGTGTCATCCGCGTAGCCTACGCGTATGAGCAAGCCACAAAACACCGTTTTCCTCCAAAAAGATTTGATTGATCACACTGTTTTAAAACACAATGTGATGATGGTATTCCACAACGGCACGCTTATTAGGATTGTTGCGAAAAAAAATTTGTAAAAAGATAAAACTCCATCATTGCTAAATTCTTTTAACTTCTTTATTATTCACTAAATTGAGAATTTATATGCGAGCAAAGGTTTATGCCTAAAAGTAACAAAATTGGTTTTGATAATGAAAAGTATCTGGATGAACAAACAAAATCTATCTTAAAGAGAGTGAGTTCATTCGACAATAAGCTTTATCTTGAATTTGGGGGAAAACTGTTGTTTGATTACCATGCAGCAAGAGTCTTGCCTGGATTTGATCCCAACGTAAAAATGCGATTGCTGCAGAAGTTGAAAGACAGCGCCGAGATTCTGATATGTATATACGCTGGGGACATTGAACGGAAGAAGATTCGCGCCGACTTTGGCATCACTTATGATGCGGATGCTTTAAAACTCATAGATGACCTGAGGGAATGGGACCTTCCCATCAGGGGCGTGGTTATCACACGATTCGATGATCAGCCTGCTGCCAAAATTTTTAAGAACAAATTAGAGCGCAGGAATATCAATGTCTTCACCCATCAGTTCACACGAGGATATCCAACCAATGTGGATTTGATCGTAAGTGAAGAGGGGTATGGGACGAATGAGTACATCCCCACGAAAAAACCTCTAGTGGTGGTAACAGGTCCCGGTCCGGGGAGTGGAAAATTGGCAACCTGCCTATCCCAAATGTACCATGAGCACAAGCGAGGGATCCAAGTCGGGTATGCTAAGTTTGAAACCTTCCCCATATGGGATCTGCCATTGAAACATCCTGTCAATATCGCATATGAAGCTGCAACGGCAGATCTCGGAGATTTTAACCTTATAGATCCCTTTCATTTGGATGCTTATAACAAACCGGCTGTCAACTATAATCGAGATGTGGAAGTATTCCCTGTTTTGCGACGGATTCTGGAGAAATTGACAGAAGCAGAATCGTTTTACAAATCCCCGACGGATATGGGTGTAAACAGGGCAAGCTGTGGTATTATCGATGATACAATCGTACAGGAGGCAGCCACACAGGAAGTTATCCGCAGGTACTACCGATATTCCTGTGAGCATGCCATGGGATTCTCAGATAAAGCCCCTGTGGAGAGAGTGAAATTGATTATGGAGAATCTTAGGGTCACTCCAGAGAGTCGCGGGGTTGTTTCACCGGCAAAGAAAGCCGCAGAGGAGGCCATGGAAAAAAAGAAAGGCCATAAGGGAATTTATTGTGGTGCGGCCCTCGAACTTGTTGATGGAACGATCATCAAAGGGAACAATTCGCCACTGTTTCATGCAGCCTCCAGCATGGTTTTACGAGCTATTAAACATCTCGCGGAGGTCCCGGACAGGATTCCACTGTTGCCGGATAATATCATTGAATCTGTCAGCAATCTTAAAAAGGACGCACTCCAATCGAAATCGTTAAGCCTGAATCTTGAAGAGACGTTGATCAGTCTGAGCATCAGTGCAGCTACGAATCCAGCAGCCGAATTGGCACTGAAAAAATTACCAGAACTCCGTGGAACAGAAGCCCATCTCACCCATATTCCTACATCTGGGGATGAGGCCGGCCTCAGGAAGCTCGGGATCAACTTAACCAGCGAGCCTCACTTTTCTTCAGGAGATCTGTTTTTCAGTTGAAAAAGTCTATAGGCTTTTAATTTTTTCCCGCCGCTTTTTAAACGTAAAAAACACAGGGAGAGCAAGAGCCATTAAGATCAACCCCGCCCAAGCATGAAGGGGCTTTTCTATAAGGGAATTAAGAACGAAGAAAAATGTTATTGAAATGAAAATAATAGGAACGACAGGATACCCAAGGGTTTTGTAGGGTCGTGGGTGATCTTTGAGCTTACGTCTAAAGATAAATATCGCTACGGCTGTCAATCCAAAGAAAATCCAATCGGTAAACACGACATAAGTAATAAGATCCTCAAAAGTTCCCCAAAAGAGGAGGAGAACAACAGCCCAGGCCGATTGCACCAATATGGCATAAACAGGAGTCCGATAGCGCGGGTGAATCCAGGCAAGCTTTTTAAAAAATAGGCCATCTCGAGACATGGCGTAATATATGCGGGGAGCAGATAAGGTGTAGATTCCAAGGGTTCCAAAGGTGGAGATGGCGATCAAAATAGCAATTAAAATGCCGCCAAAGGGAACTATGGTGGAAATGGCGTCAGCTGCCAGACTGTTGGAAGCGGCGATGGCATCGACAGGGAGCATGAAGAGATAGGCCATATTGGTGAACAGGTAAACCACAGCCACTACAAGAGCCCCGAGGATCATGGCTCTTGGGATCGTTCGTTTTGCATCGCGGGCTTCTCCGGCGACAAAAGTGGCATGCTGCCAACCGCCGTAAGACCAGAGAACACCGATGAGGGCCAGCCCAAAGGCAGCCACAAGACTTCCTGTGGAAACCGTAGTTTCTGTATGGAAAAGACCTACCCTGGCTTTTCCCCAAAGAATGCCGATGATAATAACTGCAGCAACTCCAAGAAGTTTTAGTCCTGTGAAGATATTGGTAAAAATTTCAGCAGCCCGAACTCTAAGAATGTTGACGGCCGTGACAACAATCAAGGCCACAACTGCTGTGATTTTGATTCCAGTGTCATTCAAGGGGAATATGAACGCCAAGTAGTAGGCACAGGCGATACTGAGCGCAGCATTGGCTCCCGAAGTGATCACCAACAGATATGCCCACCCATACAGGAATCCGAACAGTTCGCCGTAGGCTTCTTTCAGGTAAACATATACTCCACCTGCTTGCGGAAACATGGAACCGAGTTCGGCAAATGTAAGAGCACCGGTCAATGTGATGACACCTCCCAAGGCCCAGACGAGCAGTATCCAGATAGGGGAAGGAAGGTAACCGGCGATCTGGGAGGGTGTCAGGAAAATTCCAGAACCTATACACGAGCCGATAGCCACCATGGTCAGGCCGTAGAGGCGAAGGTCCTTTTTGAGTTCAGCCATATTTTCTCAAAAGAATTATCCCCAATTTTTTATCATAGGAACTGGGTGAGGTCAAATTTATACCAACAGATGGAAACGGGAAGAATGGGGAGTGCTACCCTAGAATTTCTTAAACCGCCCATTTCGGGGCCAAAAATGTCAATCTAAGGAGAATTCTTGGGCAAAATTATGGGTTAACTTATTTATTTTAAAATATTTGCTATGGCCCGTCCCCATAAAACCGCCCATAAACCATAAAACCGCCCATAAAATAAAAAAAATGACAACCATTTGTACAAGAAATTAGTATATATAAGTGTAAGAGGTAACAACTCATGACAGAGATGAACTTATTGAGCCGGTGGGAAGAAGTCTATTTACTCTCCATCTGGGAACTAAAAGACAATGCCTACGGAGTGACAATTAAGAAAAAGGTGTCAAAGAAGACAAGAAAGATTTTGTCTTATGGAAGCCTTTACTTTGCATTGGCGCAATTAGTCAAAAAAGGACTAGTTGCTAAAAATGCGGGAGAACCCACTCATAAAAGAGGGGGCCGGAGAAAATACTATTACTCTCTCACAAAAAAAGGGAAAAGTGCCCTCCAGGCAACCTACGAACATCAAAAAACATTGTGGGAAGACATCGCAGATGCCATCGTTTAATGAATATGGTCGAGAAAAAGAATAGAACCCCTAAGATCGCTGCTTGGATTTTACGCCACATTTCTTATAGAGAAGATGAACTCTCTCTGATGGGGGATATCGAAGAAGAATATTATGATGTCTGTGCCAAAATGGGAGCATTACGTGCGAGGTGTTGGTACTGGATTCAAGTATTTATATCCTTGCCTTCATTTCTAAAATCTTATGCGTACTGGAGTGTTATCATGTTCAAAAATTATCTAAAAACAGCGCTGAGAGTCCTAAAAAAACACAAAGCGTTTTCCTTTATCAATATCACTGGACTTGCGGTTGGTATGGCTTGCTGTGTGTTAATTCTCCTCTGGGTTCAGGATGAGTTGAGCTATGACAGATTTCATGAGAATCACAAACAACTCTACCGATTGATCCTCAAACACGAAGGGAAATGGTTCCCAGCTTCCCCATGGGCGCTTGCTCCTATATTGAAAGAAGAATACGAAGAAGTCGCCCTGTGTACCAGGTATGCTAGCCGATCTTTTGCCGCATCATATGGCGAGCGCAGTTTTTATGAATCCGTGGCCTTTGTCGACCCAGACTTTTTTGAAATGTTTACATTCCCATTAATAGAGGGCAATCCTAAAGCTCTGTTTCCAACAATCAATTCTGCGGTTATAACGGAAAGAACAGCCAAAAAATATTATGGAAACGAAAATCCTATTGGCAAAGCATTGGTGCTCGATACCGATACAGAAATCACAGTGACTGGGATTATAGAAGATGTCCCCACAAACTCTCACATGAGTTTTGACATCCTGGCACCGGTGAAAGTCTTTGGAGACGAAACACTCAATGACTGGTCGCTCGGGTCTAACTCATACATCCTGCTCCAGAAAAACGTTTCACCCGATGTCTTTAAGGAGAAAATATCGGGTGTGATTATGAAATACGACACGCGCACGCAAGTAGAAAACATTGCCAGTATCCAACCCCTTTCGCGCATTTATTTATACGATATCAGAGGGGGAGGAAATATTCTTTATGTCTATATTTTCTCGATTATTGCAGTGTTCATCCTGATCATCGCTTGCATCAATTTTATGAACCTTGCAACAGCCCGGGGGGGAATTCGGGCCAAAGAAGTGGGAATGCGAAAAGTCATAGGGGCGAGGCGCTCGAATGTTATCAAACAGTTTTTCGGAGAATCAATGTTACTCTCCATTATTGCTCTGTGTGTCGCTATCGGTCTGGTTATCCTTCTCCTGCCGGCATTCAACAATATCGCCCAAAAAAACCTGTCCTTAAATGCCGGGAATAGCCTTTCAATTCTTCTGGGATTGCTCGGAATCACACTATTCACCGGATTTATTTCTGGAAGCTATCCGGCTCTTTTCCTTTCCGCATTCCAGCCTGCGAGAGTTATAAAAGGCACCTACACAAAGAGTTCACAAAATTCTTTGCTGCGGAGAGCTCTTGTCGTTTTTCAGTTTACCATTGCCGTAGTACTCATTATCGGAACAGTTCTGGTTTATAAACAGCTTAACTTTATAAGGAACAAAGATCTGGGATTCAACCGACAACAGGTTATATTGGTTCCGATGAATGATGCAATTCGCCAAAATCTGGAATCCTTCAAGAACGAAACGTTGCGCCACTCGTCTGTCATAAATGTAACATCTGCAACAAACAGGCCTACGCAAGTGGGCAATATCAATCCCGTCTACTGGGAAGGCCGTGGCCCTGATCAGTATGAGACATTTAAATTTGTTGCCATGGATGTTGACTACATCAAAACCTTCGAAATGGAGATCGTAGATGGCCGGGATTTTTCCAAGGATCTTACAACTGATACACAAAACTATATCGTCAACGAAGAGGCAGTCAAATTCATGGAACTTGAAAATCCTGTTGGAAAACTCTTTTCCATTTGGGATCGGGAAGGCCAGATCATCGGCGTCGTAAAGAATTTTCACTCGCGTTCTCTGCGCAATGAATATGAGCCCCTAGTACTCACACTCACGAGAAACTGGCGTCATAACTTCGCCTTCATAAGGATCCGGCCAGAAAATATCTCACAAACATTGGAGGATATAGAAGGAATCTGGAAAAAATTCGCGCCGAACCATCCATTCCGCTATCAATTTCTGGATGAGTCTTTTGAAGCGCTATACCAAACAGATCAAAGAACAGGAACACTCTTTAGATATTTCACCATTTTGGCAATCTTTATTTCCTGCCTGGGAATATTCGGATTGGCAGCCTTTACAGCCGAACAACGAACAAAAGAGATCGGCGTACGGAAAGTGCTGGGTGCATCGATCTCAAATATTGTTGCTCTCATCTCCAAGGAATTTTTAATTCTTTTAACTCTGTCCAACGTGATCGCATGGCCTGTAGCATATACTTTGATGGACAAAATGCTGAGTAATTATGCCTACAGAACAAGTATGAGTGTTTGGATTTTTCTCCTGGCGGGAGTGTTAGCCTATTCCATTGCACTGATAACGGTGGGTTACCAGGCATTCAAAGCGGCCCGGACAGATCCCGTCAACGCCCTCCGATATGAGTAATCTCTTTAGATATATTTTGAATGCTCTATTTAAACTTTCATCGAAGATCAAGGTGCAGAGACATCTACGAATGCACAAAGATTGAACAATTTAAGGAGCTCAAAGATGAAAAGATACATTCTGTCAATTGGTTTTATAGTTGTATTCGGTCTACTCAGTCTTAATGGAGCGGCTCTTATCGGAACACAGGCCGAAGAGGAGGTCTACAGCAGGGAAGAAATACAGTTTGAATCATCCCATTTTAAGATCGTGGGGGACCTTCACATTCCAGATCCTGGAAAAAAACAACCTGTAGTAATATTTGTCCACGGGGA
>CAZXJE010000147.1:3666-8303 GCA_964640835.1 uncultured Eubacteriales bacterium | reverse complement strand
GTGATATAAGGGCGTATTCCATAGGGCAATTCGTCCTTGAGCTCAGCGATCTTCTCACGAAGGGCGAGCTGTGCAAACTCCATGTTGATCTTCGGATCGAACTCAAGAGTGATCCGGGAGTTCCCGATCTGTGAGGATGACTCGATCTTTCTCACTCCTTTGACAGTGGAAACCTTTTCCTCGAGCGGAGATGTCAACTGTGTTTGTATGATCTCCGGGGGCATCCCGGGCCATTGCGTGTTGATATTCACCTCGGGGAACTGTTCTTTAGTGACAGGCATCTCTATGGGGATATTCAGGAAAGAGTACACGCCCAGCACCGTCAGTGCCAGAAAGGCCATGGCAGTGGCGATCGGACGCTCGATAAATATTTTCATGCTTATGACCTAAAAGGAATTATTCATCCGAGTCAGCTTCGACTTGAGAAAAATCAAGCTCGCTTTTTTGGCTTTCGGCCAGTTCATAAACAAGCGGGATCAATATCAAGGTCAAGAATGTCGCCAGCAGTAAACCCCCTATTACTGCGATGGCCATGGGCTGCTGCAGCTCCGCTCCCCTCCCTAATCCGAGAGACATGGGAAAAAGTCCGAAGGTTGTTGTCACAGTGGTCAGAAGGATCGGCCGCAGCCTGACTCGGCTGGCTTCCAAAATCGATTCCCTCACAGATAGGCCCCGTCGCCTGAGTTGGTTTGTGTAATCGATCTTGACGATGGCATCATTGACCACGATACCGGCCAGGACGACCATCCCAATGATCGAGATCACATTCAGCGATTGCCCTGTGATCCTCAAAGCCCATATGGCTCCAGTCAAGCCCATGGGCAGAGTGAACAGGATCAAAAAGGGATGTTTGAGCGATTCAAACTGGGCAGCCATGATCATGTAGACAAGAAGCACGGCCAGAGTGAACGCAAAGACCAGGCTTTGGAACGACTTGGCCATCTCCTCCTGCTCTCCGCTGAACACCACACGATACCCCTGGGGAAGAGACAGCTCACCGATCTTTTCCCGGATGGTAGGGGCCACCTGACTGATCTTTTTTCCTCGAAGATTGGCCGTGACCAGAACTTCCCTCTGCTGGTTTTCTCGCCGGATCTCTTTTGGCCCTCTTGCGATTTCATAGGAGACCAATTCTCTCAAAGGGATGAGAGTCCCTTGATAGGAGATCTGTTCGTCCAGGAGGGATTCGATGTTCTCGCGGGTCTGTTTCTCTAATCGGACGCGCACGTCATATTTTTTCTCCAGCTCCTTGAACTGTGTGGCTCGCTGCCCTCGAACGGCATTCACGAGAAAATTACCTATGGTTCCGGGTGAGATGTTGTACTTCTCTAAAGCTTCCTTTTTGATCGTTATGAGAAATTCAGGCTTTCCCTCCCCGATGTTGGTGGCGATGTCTGTGACGCCCTCTATCTGGTTGAGTTTTTCGACAAGCTGCTCGCCAAGGATTGTGAGCCTATTGAGGTCTTCTCCCTTGATCTTGAGACCCACCTCAGCTGTGGCAAAAGCCATGAACTCAGCCATGGTGGACTGCTCTTTGACGATCGAATAGGTCAATCCCGGAAATTTCTGGAGTTTTTTTCGCATGGATTCCATCAACTCATCGACTCCAGAGGGGTGGATCGCTTCGACATATAGGTTTACCGAATTTATGGATACTTCGGGATTTAGCGCCTCCATCCCACTCACAACACCGATCTGTGAAAAGGATGCTTTGACAGATTCCTGATCCTTCAACCAAGTCTCGAGCGTGGCAACAACATCCCCTGTTTGTTCGAGGGAATAATCGACGGGAGTTTTCATGTTCACCTCGAATGAGTTCGTCTCTGGTTTGGGCATGAGCTCACGCGGCATCTGAGAGGCAACGACCAGAGTTATGGCTAGGAAACATAGAGCCCCTAACAAGACTTTTCCCTTATTTCCCAAGCACCAGATCAGTGTGCGATGATACCGGTCCTCAAATTTCTTGTAGAACACGTTGTAGGTTTTGAACACAACATGAATGATGGGTTTTATGGGAAGGCTGATGTAGTGGAGGACGATCAGAAAAAGTTGTGACACAAATGTGAAGATAAAATTCAGGATTATAAATATCCCCTTGGGGATGTTATACATAATCCACCGTAATCCCCTAAAAGGGAAGAGAAGGATCTTTCCTGCAGACTTTTTAAACGACTTCTGTGTTTCTTTTGGCTGCTTTTCCTTTTTTTGGGGAGTTCCACTGAGTGTGCTTAATTCAAATTTCCTCGAGGCCAACATGGGAAGTAGAGTTAGAGACACCACGAGAGATGACAGGAGTGCGAAGGTCACGGTTAAAGCCTGGTCCTTGAAGAGTTGTCCGGCCACCCCATGCACATAGATCACGGGCAGGAAGACGGATATCGTCGTCAAGGTCGAAGCGGTCACGGCCATTCCGACCTCTTTTGTTCCGGTGACCGTAGCCTCCATCAGATTTTTACCGAGGCTCTTGTGCCGGAAAATACTTTCTGACACAACGATAGAGTTATCTACAAACATACCGACGCCCAGAGCCAATCCTCCCAGAGACATGATGTTCAGGGAGATATCTCTGAAGTACATCAGATTAAAAGTAGCAATGATGGAGATGGGGATGACGACAGCGATGATCACAGGGGTCTTGATATCCTGAAGGAAAACAAATAACACCAGAAATGCCAGGATTCCACCGAATATGATAGAGTTGAGGACTGAGGATATAGCATTCTCGATGTATTTGGCCTGCTCTGAGACCACTAAGATCTCAATGCCCGAATTTTCCTGCTGTATCTCCTCCAACACTTCACGAGCAGATTGTGTGACCTTCACCGTATTGGCGCCGGATTCTTTGCGCACGAGTATTCCGATGCTTTCTTTTCCGTTCAGCCGGGTGATCCCCTCACGCTCTTTGATGGAATCTAAAATCTCAGCCACATCCCTGAGACGGACAACGCCTCTGTCCCCCGTGGTTTTAAGTCCGATCTCTCCGATCTCCTCGATCTCTTCAAACTCTCCAACGACCCGGAGTGAATATTTGAACCGGCCCTTCCGGATCGTCCCCCCTTGAAGGTTACGGTTGAAATTATCGATGCGCTGGGAGATCTCGTCGATGGATAAGTCATACAGTGAGAGCTTATCCGGATCGACTTCAACCTGAATTTCCCGTTCAACACCTCCCGCAATCTCCGCCGAGCCGATCCCTTCGATCTGCTCGAGGCGAGGTTTGATCAATTCTTCGGAAAACTCCTTGATCTCCAGAAGATATCTATCGCCAGAGACAGATAGGACCATGATGGCTTTGCTCTGAGGATCGAGAGGAATGATTGTTGGCTCCTCAGCATCATCGGGAAGCTCGACGCTGTCCAGTTTTTCCCTCGTGTGGAGCATGGCAAAATCCATGTCCGTCCCCCATGAAAATTCAAGTGTCATGTAGGAGACACCCTCTTTAGAGATGGACTCCACACGCCTTAGTCCTGGAATGCGGCTGACAGCCGATTCCAGGTCATCTGTGATTAAAGTCTCAATTTCCTCAGGAGCAACTCCAGAAAATTTGGTCACAACAGAAAGCCGGGGGTAGCTGATATCCGGCAAGAGGTCCACACTCAGTTCCCTTAAAGAAACAAAGCCAAGGAGAACGATGGCGAGAAAAAACATGAAGGTTGAGACAGGTCTTTTAATGGTGATGTTCGTGATTCTCATAGAATATTTTTCTTGTTACTGTATATAATTCTACGAAGTCCCTAATGGTTGCGTTTAAATTTTATCAAATCCAAATGCCAAAAGCCATATAACACACTCAATGTATAGACGGTTATAATTCAGTGTTTGTATCAATTCAACTCAAAAAAAGGGGACGGTTCAATTTTAAAAAGAGGGCGCTTCCATTTATGTGTGATCCTAGGAAAAATAGAACCGTCCCCTATTTTTACTCGACCTGGGTATCCAGCCCAAGCATGACGGGCTCTAATTTTTCTTCAAATACAAGCTCCACTTTCTTGTAAAAGAAATAATTCTGATAGATCCTCACCCATACTATCATCAGACAGATCACTCCAAAAAAAATAAAAAACCGATACGGTTTTACAAAAAGATAGACTTCGATGGAACTCATCAACACCACATAGAGAATGAATCCAATAAGATATACGCTCCAGAACACATGCAATTTTTCTTTTCCAGGAAGATAAGAACTCGTGAACGGGATTTTACGGAACCGAATAAAAAGGATCTCCATCAACATTACGGATACAGCCAATCCAAACAGACTATGATAAAAAGCATTTTCCCAATCCCACAGAAAAAAATAAAAGATAAAAAGACAGAGGAAAAGAGGGATCAATGCGTGTAGAAACACTCCTTTCCGGAGGCCGGAAAAGTAGCTTTGTTTGACTTTACTTTCAGTCATACGGAAGATCCAGTTCGCTTCTAAACAAGAGGGAATTTTCACTACTCGTCTTATCCCAACTACCAGGAAGAAGGCAAATATTAATGGAACGGATAAGAGCGTTCTATCGAATGTAGAGAAGACCTTTGTATGGCTGGCCCTGGAAACCAAGATAATAAAGATCATTCCCAGAGCAACTGCCATAAATGACGCAAGACGCATTTTATGGATCATGCTCCTTCGAAGCGTCACTCCAAAA
>CAZXJE010000147.1:0-3656 GCA_964640835.1 uncultured Eubacteriales bacterium | reverse complement strand
AAGAAAAAACTGCTTTTTCTGTGGGATTTCTCAGGAACACAGGAGAGAAAAAACCACTCGAGCGGCGACGCAGTTGGACAAATTGTGGATTCTTCTTTTTCACCTCTTCCATCCTTTTGAGATATCGCCTGTAGCTCAGAGTAGAAGTGAGAAAAAAAGCAAAAATCGTAACACCAAGGGCTAAAAGCGCAATATTAGATAACTGAGAGAAAAGTGGATCCTCGTTCCCCAACAAAGATTCATACAATCCTGTGAACCACATCGGGGGATAAAAATATAAGGCCATGGCGTTATCCTCCTTTAATTGGGGAAAGGAGAAAAGAGAATGGGGAATGGTGATCGTCTCTGAAAAAAAGAGGATCAGGAGGAAGACTAAGACCACCATGAGCCCTGTTCTTATGTAAAGAGACACCGACCGGAACAATCGATCTCCAAGAATATTTATCAGCACTCCCATGAGTAGGGCGCAGAAAAAAAGAATGAAGAAACAAGAACAAAATGCACTGAGCAAATGACTCCCCATAAATCGCAGCCCATACACCGGACTCGAAGATTGCCAACGAGGTAAATAAACATAAAAGACAAAGAGCGAAAGCGCATTGGCCCCGAGGGCGAACAGCCCCACAAAAAGGATCAGGCTTGCGAATTTAGCCGAAAAAAATGCCCTCAGTTTCACAGGCAGGGACATCAGGTTAGAAAAATCTCTCCGGTCGGGAAAAAGAACATCCCATTCGAGAACTGTGATAAATCCCATCAGCACCATCAAATAGGATAAAAAATAGCTCTTCTCCACCCACGAGGTCCCTCCATCCGCAAAAAAAAGATACCTGCGAAGAATGCCGTCAGCAAGATGCGCACTGAATATGGCGACAAAAGCCAGGAAAACGATGATCTTCTGTGTTTTTTGCTCTTCAAAAAGCACAACTTCGTTCTGGAACAGCCTGAGGAAGAAATGCCGGGCTAAAACAAAAAAGTCTTTTATCGATCCTGAGGTAGTATCTAATACTTTTTCATAGGCTCTCATTCGTAGACACTCATAAGAATATCAGGCAGCGTGCTTCATGACCTCGATCATTTGGTGGGAAGTTTTGTCTGTATCAGCCTGAACGACCAATTGATTAAAGATCTCTTCCAGTGTTGGCAGTTTCATGAGCTCACGAAGCTTGGATACCGAATCATCGGCCACAATATTTCCTCTGTGTATGATGACAATTCGGGAGCAAGCCTTTTCAACAACCTCTAATATATGGGAGGAATAAATGATGATCTTCCCATCTTGAGCTAGTTTTTTTAGAAGGTCCTTTATAATGAGGCTGGTTGTGACATCCAAGCCTGCAAGCGGCTCATCCAAAAGAAGGATTTCAGGATTGTGCAGAAGAGCGGACGCGATCAAAACTTTCTGGATCATCCCTTTCGAGTACGAAGAGATCGTTGAATCCATCTCTTTGTCGAGATCCAATAGCTTCATGAATGCGACAATTTTTTCTTTAAGCGGCTTTTCTTTTATGTGTCGCAGCCTCCCCACCATCAAAAGATACTCATAAGCTGTCATATGCGGATAGATGTCAGACTGCTCCGGAACATACCCGATGTTCTTCTTGTACTCATAGAGATCCTTTTGGACATTCTGTCCCATGTAGAACACTTGGCCTTCCGTGGGTGCAAGAAGTCCTGCAAGGATTTTGATTGTGGTAGTTTTTCCCGCTCCGTTCGGTCCTAGATAGCCTAGAATTTCTGTGGGCCTCACTGTAAAGCTGACATCATTCACAGCAGGAAAATAAAAATATTTCTTTGTGATCCCCTTGAGTTCAATCATTTGGTCCTCCCGTTCGGGTGAAAACAAACCGACTCTACCATATCTTCAGCAATATCCGTGCCAGGCTGAATGATGGAGTGTGTACAGAAAATGGGGACTGTCATGCCTGGATAATTCCTATGTCAAATCAAAAAGTGAAGGAAATCCCAATGTAAAATAAATTTACATTACAGCCCCTTTGCTGAGTAATTCATGTTTTAATGTAGGGTCCGTTCCCCGAACGGACCGTTTGGGAAACGGTCCCTACATTGATATCAGAAGACTTTCTTCCACTCCTCGGTCTCGAGATCCAACCGCCAGAATCCTCCTCTACGAGACCTCTGGACCAAAACAGCATTATCCAATCCCCAAATCGTCCAATGATTTTTTATTTCCTCACTCAGAGTGAGGACTCTCTCCTCTTCCAGATGTTCATCCAATATCCGCAATCGCGGGACTTCATTAACGCGATCACTCACAATTATTTTATCTTCATTTGCCAGCCAATCATATTGCTTACTCTCTATATAGTCCCCATAATCTAATTCAAGCAATACATCCTCACTAGTAGAGTATACACAGAGTTTATTATCCACATCTAAATTGACATTGGTTCTTCTCCAAAAAACGATCTTATCTCCATCCTTGTTCCAGAAAATGTGTCCGATACGAAGATTCACATCTGAGTGTAGCGTTTTTTGTCCAAAAGTATTCATGTTAAGAAGTGTTAAATATGTCAAATTCTTTTTATGTTCTTTGTTTCGGATAACCAGATATTCATTTCCGGGAGAAACAGATATCCTAAGGTCATTTAAAACATCTTCTAACAAAACCCGATAATCTTCGGTCTTAAGATCGAGTTTAATCAGCCTCACATTAGGCAAAACATCTTTTGTTTTCTCCTCAGTCGTGAAAAATATACTATCATTCATTTCGGACCATGCGATCAAACGAAATCTCCGGATGCGAGGCATCGATATGTCGATCTTTTGGAGTCTTTTCCCATCAGATTCCATCCACCATAAAGTTGCAGTATTTCTACTCCGTCCCTGTCGGAGTGAAATAATAGCGACTCGACCACCATCTGGAGAAAGGAGACATGTCCTTATCGAATCCTCATAGAAGGGAGAGTCTTTTTTATGTTTTTCTGTGAGATCTTGTGCTTCTGAACCACCCGTGTTCATGACCCAAAGATTCGTGTAATACTGTCTTCCCCTCCGGACATCCTTGAGAAAGGCCACTTTTCCGCCGGCGACTGAGAAAATCCACTCTGAAAACCTGGATTTACGGCTGAGTTTAATGAATTCATCGTGTTTTGCATCATACTTCAGGATTCCATGGAGGTAAGAATTGACGTACACATCGCTTCCAATTTTGTGCGAATGGAACGAGTGAAATACAGTCCGAGTCGAAAATAGTCTGCCTTTAGTCACCCAGAGGAGGTGGACGACAAATGAGACGACTATAAATATCACAAGATACTTCGAAAAGCGAAGGATCTTTTTCCCCTTCTGGGAGAAATCAGCCTTCATAAAAGTCAGAACCGAGGCAACCATAAAGCTCAATCCGGCCAAAAGTACGAGCCCTTCAACTCTCCTAAAGAAAAAATAGGTCATGATGAGGAATTCTTGATATTTCCATGCAATAAAAAGAAATCCCGTGCCTATCAGGATAGAGACAAACACGAGGACGAACTGCTTCTCTGAAAGGATGGAGATGGAATAGGATATAGTGAAGGCAAGAAACGAGACCAATAGAAAAGGAGAATATGAAATGAGTCCTCCCATCATTAAGAGCAGGCCCGAATCATCCAGGATGTCTTTCAATCCGGGGAGGAATTGCAACAGAAGATAGAAAATAA
>CAZXJE010000146.1:0-8315 GCA_964640835.1 uncultured Eubacteriales bacterium | reverse complement strand
AGCGTGTGCAGGAAACGCAAATGAAAAAATAAGGAAGGAGGGGAAAATGATCCAGAAAAAGACGAAAACAAAAGGATTAGTTCTGTACATCTCCCCTATACTAAAAAAACCCCTCATTCAACTCAAAAAGTATCACATAGAAACAGACAATGTCAATTAGTTAGACATTTTATAGGAATTTCCTTTTTGGCCTTTCTCCAAATTCTTCACAAATTTCCGTGATTTCTACACAGAGCGGGCTCATAATCCGGAGGTCGTTGGTTCAAATCCGGCCCCCGCTACCAATCCCTTTTTTTACTCTACACCCATGTTACTTTCGCTGGATTTCGTTCCGGCCACTTTTTGAATTTCAGCCGAGGGTATCCTATTGCAACAATCCCAATTTTTTAATGGCATCATCATGTCCTGTCATTTCCCAGCGGATGAGAGAGGCAGGGATGACGCCGCGGCTGAAGTAGTCATCGAAAAATTCCTTGAGGTTAAATTTATCACCCAATTGGATGGCCCTGTCGGCCATGAGACGTTCCAGTTGGATCTTGCCATACACATAGCTTGTCCCATATCCCGGCTGCCTCAAATAAAGCCCGATATCTCCCCAGATGGTACGTCCATCCGGCTTGACCCAGCCGCGGGGCGTGTTTTTGACACCAAAATCCACTGCCTCTTCAACGGTCCAGTCCCCGCTGTGTACCATAAGGTCGCCGAGTGCCCTTGCAGCACGGAAAGCAAGTAGAATCCAGGTCAATTCCCGCGCCCGAGGCACATCATCAAGCAGGCCCGCTTGAAGCATGGTTTCCTCGAATCCCGTGGCCAATCCCTCAGCCCGGCTGTCCCAAATGTTGAAGAGAAGCGGACCTCCACGGATGGGGTGATCGTTGAATTTTTCCCGCTGTTTTTCCAGCCAGTGAATCATGTGCGGCCTCAGCGCCAGGTAGTGGTGGTATTCCACCCGGGTAAAAAAACTCTGTTGCCCGGGTGGCGTGTAGCTGTCAACTTCGGTGCTGAGGGCCATATAGTCGGGGACGGTGAAGATATCCTTTTCCCGTAAAAAATTCATGAATTCATCCACTGCGGCTTTAAGGCGAATGCGGAGCTCCTCGACCGATTGGGCCGGCTTAAGCGGTGGCAGGTCGCGATTGCGTACCTCCTCCATCTTTAATGCTGTCCAAGAACGTTCCAGCTCCCGCCGGCAAATGTCCACCTGCTCCTGCCAGTCAAAGGGAACGAGGTGAACATGCTTCATATACCAGTTGAAATTATCCACTCCAATTCCATCCTGTGTTTGCTGCATGGTCGCATGTTCATTCTCCAGCCATGTCTTGAATTCCGCAACGGCTTCTTTTGTCCCGTCGACCAAAGGCACAAGGTCCGGGCTATCATTTGCCAGACGATCTGCCAGTGACGCGAGGGCGGATATTTCCCCTTCCTTTTGTCTGATCCCGAAAAACCAAAGGTCCTTTCCCTTTTCCGTGAGATTCATTTTTGCCTGATCCAGGATTCCAGGAATGGCTTTAAGCTTAATGCGGCAATCCTCTTTCTGTTCGCCTTTCAAAGGGAAAGTGTATTCGGGGAGATAGAGGACATTAAAAATCTCTGGCCCTTCACGGGAGGGCACATCAGGCTCATAGGTCGTGATGACGGCATAAAATGCGGGATCCCTTTTCCAGGGATGGAACACCCGGTGATCAAAATCCAGTCCATTTATCTCAGCCCTCAGGATCTCATAATCCACCTTCTCCGGGATTGTCCATCCGGAAGGATCGATGATGTTGAGTTTTTGCTGAAACTCCGGCAGCCTGGAATACTGCTTCTCCATGGCTTCATTGGTGTAATCGGGAATCCCCTCCACAATTCTCGGTTTTTGATAATCTCGAAATTCCTTAAAAAGCTCAATCAGATCCCGATAATCGGTCGACTTTACCGCCACTTCATTGTCCCTCGCACTTGATCCACAAGAACTCAAGACACACAGACACACACATAATCCTAAAAACTTTTTTAATCTCATGATCTTTATACTCCTTCACGAAAATCGTAAACCCTTTGCCTAGGATAAACCATCTGCTATGAAGTTGAAATAGGTTTCAGATCGTCGATGAGCTTTGTATCCACCCAATATAGAGTGACATATCCGTTCAAATGACCGTTTCGTGTTTGGCAATGGTGTAAGTCTGCTTACAAATAACCTCAAAATCCCCAGACTCGTTTAGCCTCATAGTTTCCACTTCTTCTAACTCCCCGATAATTGTCTTGTCGAACCGAAGCTCATATTCTCGGATGGGTTCGGGAGCACACAGCGATCCGATCAACTGATTCCCCTCGATCCAAATCCGGAAACATACTGGAACATCCAGTGTGTTCTTTAGCCTTAGGTCTTTATAGCCGTACGCTGTCGTTGCATCCGCACCCAACGGTGTGTATCTTGTCTCGTCCGTGTAAAGATCGACTGAATGCGAGTGCCTTTCCACGAGACCAAGACCCGCTGTGAGCGCCAGGTGGTAAAGCAATCCGGAGAGCTGGCATAATCCGCCTCCGATATCGAAATCCAATTGGCCCTTTATAATGTTGATACCCTTTTTATATCCGGTCTTTTCTGTCGGATTCCCAACGTAATGCCAGAAAGAAAAGATCTGGTTAGGATAAATGGGAAAGTTCAGAAATTTGGAAATGGCTAAACAGAGATTATGTTTTTTGTTCTCTGCCCACTCGCTGATATTGATCGGCTGGATGATAGTGATCTGCTCTGGCCATGTTAAAGCCCTCTCCAATTCGTCAGGAGAATTCTTTGCGAACTTAAAGCGCGTGCCGGTGATAAGATCAGTAAAACCAATCCAGAAGATTCTCATAAAAAACCTGAGCTTTGGAGGGATCAGAGCTTTTACCATGTTTCTCATCTTATCCTCGGGTGAGTTCATATTAGATAGCAATTGGCTTCTTGTCAATCGAAGGAAGCTGTAGTATTGACCAAAAGCTTGATAGTTGCCATGATATGAAAAATATGTATCACAAAGGGAGAATCTGTCGTGACTGATCCAAAACCATTTTTAGATAAAAAAGTCTTAGATATCATCAATACATACCTACAAAGCAACACAGATCTCGAGTCTCGTGTCACCTATCATCTCTCTCCGGACAAATTGCGTTCCAAGATAGACCTGACACTCCCTGAAAAGGGCTGTTCAATGGAAGATCTATATCTAGCCATCGATCAATACCTAACCTTTTCGGTCAAAACAGGTCATAAGCAATATTTCAACCAGCTTTGGTCGGGATTTGCTCTCCCGGGATTCCTGGGTGAAGTGATTGCAAGCCTGGCAAACACATCCATGTACACCTACGAAGTGGCGCCTGTAGCAACCCTTATGGAGAAGGAGCTGATAATAAAATTAGGTGACATGTGTGGTTTTGAAAATCCGGAAGGCCTGTTTGTGACGGGAGGAAGTAACGGAAATCTGCAAGCGATGATGATCGCCCGCAACCGCGCAGTCCCTCACATAAAAAAAGAAGGATTTCTGAATGCCAAGGAACTGGTCGCATTCGTGTCTGAGGAGGCTCATTATTCTTTTGAAAAGAGTGCAAATGTCTTGGGCATCGGAAGTGCAAATTTGTGCAAAATCAAGACTGATGATACAGGTAGGATGATCCCTGAGGAACTTGCCATTGCTATCGAGGAGAGCCTCCGACAGGGAAGACGACCCTTTTTTGTGGGAGCTACAGCTGGTACGACCGTTAAGGGAGCATTTGATCCTATAGAAGAAATCGCCCGAGTTGCCAGACAGCATGAACTTTGGTTTCATGTAGACGGTGCTCTCGGTGGAATGGTGATTTTCAGCCATCGTCATCGCGGCCTTCTTGAGGGCTTGAATAAGGCCGATTCCTTTGTCATAAACGCCCATAAACTGATGGGGCTTCCCTTGATATGTTCGATTCTTCTAGTCAGAGAAAAGGGGCACCTGCTGAACACTAATTCTGTCTCCGAGGCGGATTATATTTTTCACGACGAATCATTTGGTTCACACGACTTGGGCCCGATGTCCTTGCAGTGCGGCCGTAGAGTCGATGCCCTGAAACTGTGGCTTTCCTGGAAATTTTTTGGGGATAAAGGATTTGCCGAGCGGATGGATCGCTTTTTCGAGTTGGCTGCTTTTGCCGAGGACATTGTCAACAGGACACCATCATTGGAGCTTATGGCACCCCGCTCATCTACCAATGTCTGCTTCCGCTATCTCCCCGACAATTCGGAAGACATTAACGTATTCAACCTACGCTTACGAGAGGAGCTGGCCCGAAGTGGCAAATCTCTTGTCAATTATGCTCACTTGGACAAAGATGTGGCCATCCGCCTGGTGATTGCCAATCATGAATTGACGCAGGAGGACATTTCTCTGTTTTTTGATACTCTTATCCAAACAGCCGAATCCTTAACCTGAATTATTTATAAAAAAGCCGATGTCGTTATAAATTTTCAAAAAAATCAAAATATCTAAGAAATTTTTTTTTAAACATCGGCTTTTTTACCCTTCGGGCGCCGACCCAACCTACCCGCCGATCTCACTACATCGACTTCGTTGCAGCCCATTCGCTGTAGTTCACTACAGTTTCATGGGCCGCTTCCTTGTCGCTGCAGCAATCTCGACTCGTAAATAATCCATGTCAGAATTACCGGATGGGGAAAATGCGGTCTCTAAACCATTTACGGTAAGACTCCATCTTTAGGCGCTGGTCGACTGGAGTCCTTCGTTCACAAGTAGAGGATTCCTCGTTTCCCTCCGTGGCTCCCCAACGGATTTCCACGCAATCGTTGGGATTATAGGCCATCTCTAGCCTTTCTATTCGCGTCAGGATTTCGGCGAGGGATAGGGTATGAGGGAGGCCGTTACTTCGCATGTAGGTAATGGTGATTTCTTTCGCCCATTTTTTGTGGAGATTTATCAATTCGACTTTAAGATCTTCAGATTTTTTTGAATCTGGTATCGCAAAGGCCTCAGGATTTCTCAGGACCTTATCTGGAAAATCGGTGAGGACATCCAACGCGATCAGCAAGCGCATGTCTCGGGCAGGAGTGGAATAATCTTCCCATGGACCTGACGTTTGGAATATCTGAGAACCTTGGGGCATTGCGATGACTTTAAAGCTTGTCTCCTGCATGTGTTTTTCCCCATTCGCTACTGCCTTAACACGTGCCTGGAGGCGTTCATGGATCGCGTCGTGCAGATCTTCGAAGGCTCTGACGGGGTCCAGAGGCTGAGGATTAATGAGGCGATCCATCGTGTCATAAAAGATCTGAGGACTCATATTCTGTTGTTGAAGAGAATAATTCGCGTAATCCTGCGAATCGGATATCTCTTGATTCGTTAGGATTCTGAGTTGTGCCTTCTCTTGGACGATCGGCCGAAAGGCTTTAAAGCCGGGCTCTCCGTTCAACTGTTCTGTGGAAAAAAGAAACTGTCCCTGCCAGAATCTTCTAATACCGATGGTCCCGTCAGGTTGAGCATCGACGGCCAACAATTGCCCGGGATTTTCCTCAGTTTGGGGAACCCATCGCACGATCATCAGAGTGTGACCGTAAGGATCAGCAAAAATCACACCGGGGCGCAGATGCACTCGCAGAAGAGGAATAGAGTAGAAGTCTGTTTGGTTATCGGAAAGTGCAGTACGGGCACTCGCAGAATGCACAGTATTTTTTATGATTCGTGCAAAACTTTGAAAAGCCTGCAAATCATCTTGCCCCTTTTTTCGGGAGGTGAAATTGGAAGACCATTGGTCGCAGACAGGGGCCTTCTGCTCGTTTCCGCGGTCACAAGAATGATGCCCATACGGAAGCCCGAGCTTCCAAGCAAAATAGGCTCGAAAAAAGAAGGGATTGTCTGCACAGTCCGGGTCCATAATCAAGGTATCGTCCTCATTCAATCCCAGATGGTTATGCAATAAATTGCTTTCTGCGTCCCTCATCACTTGATGTAAGAACTCCCATGTATGGCCTTCCTTTGTATTAAGGAATAGCCTTTCGATCCAGGCTGAGTAGAGATTTTCTGCCTGTCTTGTCCAGGCCAGTTCAGTTTCCCATATAATAGAGCTGAGTTTTCGGATTCGTTCATTGAGACTGACAGAGAAACTTTTCTCCGCTAATAGGGATGTTTCATTTTCGAGCCACACTCGGTGGATTCCGGCTTTTTCTGCAAAAAATGTCGCAGTCCACCAATAGGGCGGCCCACCTCCTTTCTGCTGTTTTAGAACGGTTGCCGAGCCGTACGGACCACTGGCTTTCACTGTTGTTTGTGCGTAAGGCTTCTCTGACGTAATCAGAACACGAACTATCTTACCCGGGACAATCGAGTTGGGGGAGACAAGGACAGAAAAATTGCCGTTCGGAGTTTCCTGAATCCCCGCATATAGGCAGATAAAGATCAGGAGGACGGATACAATCCATGCTGGATAATATTTAACGGGGATGATCTGCATATTCTATCTTACTTTCCATCCTTATTTGATCAGCCGAATCTTCTGGGGAGGCGGATAAAAGTATTCGACTCCACGTTCGGTAACGATCGCGCCGTCATGCAATTGTATGGATAAATAGTTCCCTTCACCCCATTCAGGCATCGGAACATAGACCCAGTATTCAAAATAGAAGTGGTGATTGAGTGGGAGCTTCATCTCCCGCTGCCAATCCGGCCCTAAAGGACCGATTCTTGGAGCATAAATTCCCGCTGCAGCATGCATGTCGAGAGGAACCTGTGTTTTTTCAGGATCCTTATCTTTTTCAAATATTTGACGATTGACATAAATGTATCCCGCTTCCTCGACTTTTTGCTTGAGTATTTCAAAGGTCTCACCGGCAGTACGTCCTACCACAATGTTGTCTTCCAAAATCTTGCGGACTTTAAAAACATCGGCCCATGCTCTTTTAATCTTCGGGGGCAGTTCGGTCTCTCCCTCACGAAGAATATAGGCGTATTCAAACGAAATCTCATAGAAGTTCCCGAACTCCCACTCGCGGTCCACATGGCCGCCGCTTTGGTTGCCTCCATTCAGACAGATCAAGTCGCCCCTCTGGAGCACATAATCACGTCTCCCTCGATTTCCGTTTTTATCCACAACTGAGCGGCTTCCCTCGAGATCGTCAAATCTGGTTATGCCCGGTATGATACTTTTAAACTGTCTCTCGAAAGAGTCCGCGATTTTCTCCCTGATTTTTTTGTAGAGGACGATTTCGCTCTTTACCGGTCTTGATAAAAAATCCGTGATCAAGTATTCCGCAGAGACGATTCTTGCGGCATATTTATCACCTATAGCTTTAACCAGTAGATTGTAGTCCGTATGCGAAAGGCCGTCGGATCGCAGTCGAGGAATCTCATATAGCACAGGAGATCCCAGTTTTTCCAGGTAATTGACACCGATGCGCTTCGGATCACGTTCGGCGACAAATTTGCCGACACCCTTAAACCTGAAATTAAGTTCTGTATTCGGCCCTCCCGGCCACTCTGTCCCACCCTTTCTATAAAATGCCCCTAAAGGCATTCTGTAATCTGGAAAGGCCGTTAAAGGAATCTTGACCTCTGGTTGGGCAATAATATCATAGGCTCCGCATTCTTGAATCAAGTCCGAACTGTGCCCGAAAACTGCCCGCTCTATCCTGTCATCTCCACGGTCCGTAAATATGAAAACCCCATATTCGCTCCCCAATTGGGATGATAGGGGATCGGGACTTTCTTCTCTGAATACATGAATCCACATGTCGATATTGTTCTCCCGCATAACTTGAGGCAGGATGACATCGAATTTTTCCCGGCGGATCTGATTCAATAATTCATCCAGATCGCCCTTTTCCTTGGCCTGTGCACTAAATCCCGAGACAAGGAAAAGAATGCAGCAAAATGTGAGTAATATCCTTATTCTTTTCATGATTATCACTCCTTTTTTTAGCTGTTGAGACGATCTGGGATGAGGATATCACAGCCAAAACCGCAAGCTCAACAGATATTAGTAAGGTTTATCTGTTGTAATATCAATGCTGCCAAGAATGTCCTTCATTATGCCTATGTGTTGCTCGAAATTCTCCTCTTGACACCAGATCTGGATAATATAGAGTGCGTTTTCTAGCGGATAGGTTTTTGATTTGCCATCCGAGATCACGGCGATCAGCATTCGAATGGGTTTTTTATTTATGGAGCCGGGAATATTGTAAAACCAAGCATCACGATCCTTTATTTGAATTTTTACAGGCTTCCCCTCGAGGACGAGATCTTTCATATTTGCCATCTTCCTGAGGTATTGAGGGCCGTCCTGTTCGGTCGTCGTGTACCAGAGCATGA
>CAZXJE010000145.1:0-8521 GCA_964640835.1 uncultured Eubacteriales bacterium | reverse complement strand
ATATAGAAAGCACATTGAAAACGGAAATGACAAAGTGATTTACTGGAAGAATAATGTAAATATTGGATATTGCTTGTGCCGAACAAAGTATCGACATTTTTTATGAATAGTTCAGGATAGTTGCTAGCCCCCAAAGCAAAACCATTTTTACAGAAATCCGTATAATGCCTTGAGGGCTGGAAGTCCTCCATGTTTGAAGACAAAGACTTAGTCAAAAGAACTCTTGACGGCGATAAAGAGGCATTTGAGATGATCGTTCAAAGATACAAACAACCCCTTTTGAACTATATAGGCCGGATGGTCAGCGAAAGGGAGCTTGCTCTAGATTTCACACAGGATGTCTTTATCAAAACATACGCCTCGCTTCACACCTTCCGACCTCAGCATAAATTCAGCACATGGCTGTTTAAAATCGCATCAAACCTCACGATCGATTACTGGAGGAAGAAAAAAATCGATGCCTTCTCGTTCGATCAAACTCGAGACGGTGCGGACGACAGACCGAGCATTCAGATCCCCTCGAAAGACCGTTCTATTGTAGAAACATTCGAACTCTCAGAGGTCAGAGAAAGGATCGAAAAAGCCATGGAAAGAATCCCGCCTTCTCTCAGAGAGTTATTCCTGTGGAGGCACATTAACGAGTTCAGTTATGAAGAGATCGCGGAGATCAAGAGCTTACCCGTGGGGACGATCAAAAACAAGGTTTTTCAAGCCAAAGAATTGATCCGCAGGAATTTGGAGGAGAGCAAATGAGCTGCTTGACGGTACGCCAGATCTATCTCTACCTCGAAGATGAACTTCCGGTAGATGAAAGAGAGTCCATCGAAAAGCATATCTCTTCCTGTGAGCCATGCAAGATCTTGCTCGAAGACAGAAAAATGATGATGCAGGCCGTAGAAACCCTCCCACCCTTGGAAATGCCTGCCGCCTTCACCCAACAAGTCATGGCCAAGGTTTTCCCCAAAATATCCTCAGTGCGGATTTGGATCGCGGGATTAGCCACTGCCTTTTCCCTGATGATGTTCATATTTTTGGCTGTATTTCTACAGTCTGACATCAGCTTTTCGGGCGTGTTTGTCCGCCTGAACAGCAGTCTCTGGGCTTTTATGAAAAATCTCTCTGTGTTCACTGTCAAGCTTTTCAAGATCGCTTCCGTGATTTTCGAAATACTCATCCAGTTTGCAAGCTTTGTTCTTAAGACATTGGGCAGTTTGACAACGCTCATTCGCCCTGAATTTCAAATTTTCCTCATCACCTCAACCGTAGTTTTATCCATATCTGTGCTGTATATGATGAGGAGAAAAATATGGACTGGAGATAAAATATGAAAAATAAATTTCTATATTCCTTGATCCTCATCTTTATGCTTGGGGGAGTTTCCCCGCTGCTCGGCCAGGGATTTATATTACAAAAAGATATCATCGTCGAGCATAACGAGGTTCAGGACAATGTGGTAGGCCTGGGAGGCGAGATCCTTATTAAGGGAACTGTTATCGAGAATGCCATGGCATTTGGCGGAACGATCATTGTGGAGGGCGAAGTCCAGGGTTCAGTAGTGGGCTTCGGCGCGGAGATCATACTCAAGCCCACAGCAAAAGTAGATGGAGATGTTATCTCCCTGGGGGGAACCATCGAGAAAGAGTTCGGGAGCGTGATAGGGGGAGACACGGTTCAGTTCGATTTCGAATCGACCGCAGGAATTCAGGAATTCTTTAAGGAAGGATTGGGCGGTGTTTTTGGGATGAAGATTATCCCTCTTCTTCTGATCATCAAACTATTCACGCTTTTCATCTGGTTCATTCTCGCTGTTCTTCTGGCTGCCGTTTTTCCTCGCCCGATCGTTTATGCATCCTCTCAAATCAGGACACAATTCTGGCCTGTTTTTGGAACAGGGATTTTAAGCATCATCATTTTTACCGGGCTTGTCGTCTTTTCGGCTTTTCTCTCACTCATACTGATCGGCATTCCAATCCTCGTCGCCCTCGTCTTTCTCGGAATCGTTATCAAGATCTTCGGCCGCATCATTCTCTTTCACTTCTTTGGAGAGAACCTGTCCAAGGCTTTTGGGAGCAAAAATCCCTCGGTTATTGGTGCTGTCATCCTGGGTTTTATCCTGGTGAGTTTCATCGGATTTATTCCGATCTTTGGCTCTTTGTTCTACTTCGTCCTGAGCATACTCGGTTGGGGCTCTGTCATCCGAGCAAAATTCGGCACAAAAAACAACATCGCAAAAGTAAATAAGGAAGCTGAGGCGTAAAGGGATCAGAGTTCAAGGATCTCTTTTTCCTTAGCCGATCCAAGGTCTTCGATCTTTTTTGTATTCCCGTCCGTGATCTCCTGAAGTTTATCATATCCCCAAAACTTGTCGTCTTCCGTGATCTCCTTGTCTTTTTCCAGTTTTTCGATCCGCTCTTTCGTATCTCTTCTCATTATCCGAAGAGCTGTTTTTTCGTCCTCGACCATGGCTTTGATATGTTTGGCCATGTCCTTTCGTCTTTCTTCATCCAACGGGGGAATGGGAACTTTGAGGACTTTTCCGTCATTGATGGGATTGAGACCGAGGTCTGCGGCTTGAATTGCTTTGTCTATGTTCTCTAAAAGGGTGGGGTCCCAGGGCTGAATCTGGATTAAAGTCGGGTCAGGGACTGTAAGCGTGGCCACCTGGTTAACGGGTGTCAGAGCCCCATAGTAGTCGATCTTGATATCTTCAAAAATATTGATATTCGCTCTCCCTGTTCGCAATTTTGCCAGGTCTACACGAAAGTGCTCGACAGAGCCTTTCATCTTTTTTTCTAGTTCTTTTAAAACATCTTTGACCATTATCCCCCTTCTCCTCCACTTTTTTTCTGAACTATCCACAAATCGAGATTGCCGGAACTGCGAAGCAGCGGCCCATGAAGCTGTAGTAAACTACCTCCTGACGTGGGCTGCAATGATGCCGTTGTGGCAAGATCGGTTCGCCCGTAGGGTAAAAAATGTCGACTATAAATATAGATAATATTCAATAATGAGCACCCCATATGGTAGGCAATAAAATTAACGACGGACATTAATATCGCTTTAATAAGTATATACATCGACTTTTTTTATGGATAGTTCAGACCGTTAGAAGATGCGGGTTCCGACCTTTTGTCCAAGCACAACCTTCTTCATATTCCCCTTCTTCCTGAGGTTAAAGACTATGATCGGGACATTATTATCTTTGCACAGAGATATGGCTGTCGTATCCATTACCCGCAGTCCTTTTTTAATAACGTCTATGTATTCGATGGATTCAAATTTCTGTGCCTTCTGGTCTTGAAGAGGGTCGGCAGAATAAACCCCATCCACCTTTGTCGCTTTCAAGATCACCTGAGCACCGATCTCAAGAGCACGCAGAGCCGCTGCTGTATCGGTCGTGAAATAAGGATTGCCTGTGCCAGCGCTGAAAATGAGGATATTTCCAGTCTCAAGATATTTCAAGGCATTTCTTCTGACAAAAGGCTCTGCGATACCACTAATCTCAATAGCGGACATATGGCGCGCTCCAACTCCCTCTTTCTCAAGGGCATCCTGGAGAGCGATTCCGTTGATCATGGTCGCCAGCAAACCCATGTAGTCAGCAGATGCTCGATCCATCCCCGCTTCTGTTCCATATATGCCGCGGAATATGTTGCCCCCACCAATCATGATGCCAATTTGGACGTTCAAATCGTGGATCTCTCTGATCTCATGGGCAATGGCTTTGGCTGTATCCACACTGATGCCATAGTTTTGCTGCCCTAAGAGAGATTCCCCGGAGAGTTTTAGTAGAATTCTGCTGTACACAGGCTTGACTTGAGGCATAGTCCGTATATTTTATTCGCCCAGTTCAAAACGGGCAAATCGTCTTACTTGGATGTTTTCACCGAACTTCGCGATAAAGGATGCCACATGTTTGTTGACCGAAACCTTATCATCTTTCACATAAGGTTGGTCCATCAAACAAACCTCTTCAAAATATTTCTTGAGTTTCCCCTCAACGATCTTATCAACGATCTCGGGCGGCTTGTTGGAATCTATAAACTGACCCCTAATGATTTCCTTCTCTTCATCCAAAATCTCTTGGGGAACTTCTTCTGAAGAGACGTACGTGGGATTCGATGCAGCGATATGAAGGCAAATGTTTTTGACTAATTCTTGGAACTCTTCATTCCGCGCCACAAAATCCGATTCACAATTCACTTCGACCAGAACGCCGAGTTTACCGTTGAGATGGATGTAGGAACCGACAAGTCCATCCCTGGCTTCACGTTCCATCTTATCCTTAGCTCGGGCATAACCTTTTTTCCTCAAAACGGTGATGGCTTTTTCGATATCTCCATCTGTCTCCTGGAGAGCACTTTTGCACTCCATCATCCCGATCCCTGTTCGATCACGAAGGTCTTTGACCAGTGCTGCTGTAATTTCCATAACAGACTCCTTGCTTATCCCGATTTCACGGACTCCTCTGAATCGACTTTTTCTTCCGCAGGTTTTTCCTCTTTTGCAGGTTTTTCCTCTTGAGGAGCTATTAGCTCCTCGACCGGCTTCGCCTTTTCAGATTCCCCTAGGGCTTCTTTTGCAAGAATCCCCTCTTCTCCTTCTGCGAAGGGTTCTTCTTCTGCCTTAGCTTCCAAGAGATCCCTCTCGATCTTCTTCTTCTTGCCCTCGATCACTGTCTCAGCAATTTTCGCTGTAAATAACTCAATGGCTCTGACAGCATCATCATTGCCGGGAATGGGGTAATCGATATTCTCAGGATCACCATTCGTATCAACAACGGCAACGATCGGAATCTTCAGCTTGAGCGCCTCTAGAAGGGCAATTTCCTCCTTGGTGGAATCGATCACAAAGAGTACCCCTGGCAACTCTAGCATATTCTTAATTCCCCCCAGATTTTTGGAGAGCTTTCTAAAGACTTTTTCCTGTCGGGATTTCTCTTTTTTTGAGAGGAGGTCCCAGCGTCCATCCGCCTTCATTTCTTCCATCTCGATCAGTCGTTCCACACTACCGCGGATGACTTCAAAATTGGTCAACAATCCTCCCAGCCAACGCTGGTTGACATAACAGCATTCACATTTCAGGGCATAATCTTTGACGATGTCCTGCGCCTGTTTTTTCGTTCCAACCATAAGAATCTCTTTACCGCTCTCGACAACACCCTCAACAAAATAAAGCGCATTTTTGAAGAGCTTGATCGTCTTTTGCAGGTCGATAATGTATATCCCATTCCTCTGGCCGAAAATGTACTCCTTCATCTTGGGATTCCATCTCTTGGTTTGGTGCCCAAAATGAACTCCAGCTTCTAAAAGTTCTTTCATCGTTACAGAAACCAACTCCAGTCCTCCCTTTATCTCTTGTGGTATTGAGGTGCCTTACGAGCGCCCAACAATCCGTATTTCTTCCGCTCTTTCTCCCGCGAATCCCGGGTAAGCAGCCCCGCTTGTTTCAATGTACTCCTCAGCTCTTTGTTGAATTCAAGCAAGGCCCTTGCAATTCCAAGGCGAATCGCTTCGGCCTGTGCAGTCATGCCTCCTCCGTTGACCCGGATGAAGATATCAAATTTACTTTCTGTCTCGGTCAAATGAAGAGGCCTCTTGATGATGTGTTTATAACTATCTAAAGCAAAGAATTCTGTGAAGGGACGAAGCCTTTTATTCACATACAGAGTGATCTCCCCTTTCCCGGGCCTAAGATAGACCCTGGCCACCGAAGTTTTTCGTCTTCCTGTGCCGTAATACTGTATTAAACTCAAGATTCCTCCTAGAACTGATATTCCTGTGGCATTTGAGCTTCATGAGGATGATCAGGCCCTGCATAGACTTTCAGTTTCTTGTACATGGCACGACCGAGTTTGTTTTTTGGTATCATCCCTCGGACAGCCTTGCGCAGGACATCTTCAGGATTCTTTTCCAGTAGTTCTTTCAAATTCTTCTCTCTAATACCTCCCGGATAACCGGAATGGGAATAATACTTTTTCTGCTCCAGCTTCTTGCCTGTGACCACGACTTTTTCCGCGTTGATCACAACGACAAAATCTCCGCTGTCCATGAACTTGACAAACTCAGGATTCCTCTTGCCCTGAAGCAAGATAGAAATTTCAGTGGCCAATCGACCGAGAATTTTTCCGTCGGCATCGATCAACCACCATTTCCGTTCTATTTCGTTTTTTTTGGGTACAAATGTTTTCATTATTCAAAACCTCAGAATTAACCTATTGAGGGTCAGTGATTGCATAAAATACTAAAACTTAAGGGAGTTGTCAACCTCTACGTGCCCGAAAATAAAGAGGTTAAATCCGATATTACGACCTTAACCGGCCTATTTTAATATAGTTGACACTTAAAAAACGATAGACAAAATTCACCAACCCGGACAAATCCAGTCTTCGAATTGTTTTAGTTGTAATAAATATCGACATTTTTTATGAATAATTCAGTGAAGATATTTGGTGTTTCGGGGAGTATCAATGACAGGCCCGGAAGGACGACGTCTTCCAGAAAAGATCTTTATGAGGAGAATCCCGACCAAAAACCCCCCAATATGGGCGAACCAAGCAACTTCACCTCCCAAACCTACGTTCATGATTTGCAGGAGGAACCAAAGGCCAAGGATTATGGCTGCAGGGATGGGGACGATACGGATGAAAAAAAACAAGAAGACCAGAGTTAAAACATTGGCGCGAGGGTACAGGATCAAATAAGCGCCGAGCACACCAGCGATGGCACCACTGGCCCCGATCATGGGAACCTGTGAGTTGGGATTAAAAATAATATGAGTCAAACTCGCTCCCAATCCGGAAAGAAGATAAAAGAGGACAAACCGGAACGACCCCAGATAATCCTCGATGTTGTTTCCGAATATCCAAAGATAGAGCATATTCCCGAGGAGATGGAAAATTCCTCCATGCAAGAACATGGCTGTAAGCAGAGTGAGTGGAGGAGGCAGCCGCGGAATATTGGGAATGGGCAAAGAAGTGAAATGTGTGATCTCATAGGGGATTGCTCCCATACGCAACACATAATACTCCAGCCCGCTCGGAGAGAGTATCTGGAAGAAAAATACCAGGATATTCAGCACAAGAAGAGAGACAGTCACATAGGGAATCCGAGTGGTTGGGTTATCGTCTCTGAGAGGTATAAACATCTTCTCTCTGTTATTCTAAACGGATGCAAGGAGATTGTGAACAATAGAACTATTGTTTATGCTTTTAATACAGTAAAAAGTCGTGATTGACGAAAATTATCCGATCTTGCCCAGCTCTTCTTCCAGCTTCTTTCTTTCAGCCTGTCTTTTTCTCGCATCTTGGAACTGCTGAAGAAATCTGTCTGCATCTTCCTCGTACCGCTTGGCTCTGTTCGGATCGAGATTCACAAGCACACTCTTATAAAGAACGCTCAGCCAGGAATAAGGTTCGGGATAAGCGGGGTCCAATTCACTTGCTTTGATCAATGCGGCTTCGCTATCTCTGGCCAGCTGCATCCTTTCATTTTTCGGGAGAGTGGGGATACGATATGCCTTTGACCACCGGTTCACACCCTTTGCAAGCCAGGCCTCGGCATTCCCAGGATTGAGATTAATGCGTCTCTGATGGTATTCGTTCGCCCGGTCGAACTCAGGAACCGGTGTGATCCCTTCATAAAACTGAGCGATGTAGGCATAACCCTGTTCGTTTTCAGGATCGGTCTCAATTCTCCGAAGATACATTTCCTCTGCCTTTTCAAACGGCGTCTTTCCTGTCTTTTCCTCGCCTTCCTCTTCCTCGCCGCCAGCATATCTTTTGTAAAATTCAGCTACGACATAATAATTTCCCATGTTGGTGGGTTCCATCTCAAGAATTCTCAGATACAGTTGTTCGGCCGAATCAAAATCTCTGATTTTGTCGTACATGTCTCCCAAGGAATAGATAACTTCCTTGTTACTCGGATCGATCTCGTAAGCTTTTCTCAAGGCTTCCAGGGCTTTCACTTCGATCTCTTTATTCCGTTCTGTTTCTACGGCTGGTTTGTAGAGACTCTTGTAGCTCTCACCCAGAAACCGATAGGCTTGAACAAGATCAGGATTGTACTGCAAAGTCAGCTCATACTCTTCAATGGCATCCCTGAAATGATTATCCGTAAAATGCGCATTAGCTCTGGTGAAGTGATAGTTCGCTCTTAGCTTGTTATAACTTACCTTTTCGCAATTGGTTGTGACTGCCATCACAGAAAAAGCCAATAGAATCACCAGAGTCATATTCATCCATTTTCGAGACATCATAACCTCCTGTTCGTCGAATCGCGTCCTTAGGCAGAGTGACAATGCCAAAAATAAATTTATAAAGCATGTACAATGTAAAGTCAAGTCCCAATCCGTCCTCACCAGAGATCCCTCCTCTCTCATGAGCACCTCGAAATCCATGACGATTGGGACTCCGAACGATCAGATTATATGATATCGAAAACACGCTCAGTTTCCCCAGCGAGAAAACTTCGCTCGGATCCGGGATTCCCTCACATCTCCCCAAGGGAGATGTACCATG
>CAZXJE010000144.1:7389-8766 GCA_964640835.1 uncultured Eubacteriales bacterium | reverse complement strand
TATTTATCGAGAAAATCAGGAAGCTTTTGCTCGAGCTTTTTTACGTCGGCATTTTCATCCAGAAGGAGGTATGTGTAGAATCTCACGTCAAACCACTGGTCATCGCTAGCATCTCCTTCCTTGATGAATGTCTGGAACGAACGGAGCATGTTAAATCTAAAATGAGAATTAGAGGGGATATCTTTAACGACACCTGTGACACTAAAATCCTGTTCATTATTAAACCGGAGGATCTTACCCAGAGGATCTTCGTCGCCGAAATACTTCTCAGCCATGCTTTCCGTGATCACCACCGTATATGGAGCTTCAAGCGCTGTCTTGGGATCACCACTCACAAACGGGAATGTGAAGATATCAAATACGGCATTTTCCGCATAGCCAACCCTTGCCTCCTGGAACAGCTTATCTTCATACTTTACAGCTACCCTGTTGGGAGACAATATCCGACTTGAATGAACGACTTCGGGAAAATCGCGGACAAGAGCAGGCCCTACCGCAGTGAGCGTAACGGGTGTGTGAAGAGTAGAGCCGACCTCAAGATCCATTGTGACTCTGCAAATGCGATCCGCTTTTTCATGGAATTTATCATAGCTCAACTCATTCAAAACCCACATCAAAATCAGGATGCAGACCGCCATCCCGATGGCAAGGCCGGAGATGTTGATAAAAGAGTACCCCTTGTGTTTTTTAATGCTTCGAAACGCGATTTTCAGATAATTTCTAAACATGATGAAACTCCAATAGACAGAATCTTTGATAAATATAGGCAAAGAACGAAAGCAGTGCCGCCAATACCAGAGCCTGGCAAAAAAGGCTCCCTTTTCACGGACAACTTCTTGAAATTCCTCATCAAAATCGCCGATTATGGCAAAATTCTCTTCGTACCTGGCGGCGTTTTTGAGGATCCACGCTGCGATTGGCGGGGGATGATACCGGCGTCGTTTCATTGTTCGATACTTCGATCAATCACACAATTCTTCAATCAAATGCATAATCGGAGACTCCCTCCCACATTTTCTGATTCATCTCCCGGGCAGTTCTTAAGGCTTTCACCCCAGCTGGAGAAACAGTGTAGTAGATCTTTCTCCGTCCACGCCTATCCGCTGTTGGCTCACCCATGGTCTTCTTGACGTACTTTTTTTTGGACAGTTGGCTGAGTGCGCTGTAGAGATTACCATAGGTGAATTCCTTTCCGATGATCTGCGAGACATACTGACGGATTTTGACACCATAAGCATCGTCCTTCAGGCGCCAAATGGCTAAAAGAAGTATTTCTTCGATCTTTGTTAGCTCTTTCATTCTCTTTCCATTTTATTTACTGAATTTCAGTATATAGAGTAATACGAAGAAACAAATGAAAAAGTTTCAATAAAATTA
>CAZXJE010000144.1:0-7289 GCA_964640835.1 uncultured Eubacteriales bacterium | reverse complement strand
TAGAGAGCAGTAGAAACCATTATGAGAAAAATCGCTATCTTAATGATCAGCAGAATACCGAAGCGTGTCTCAAAGAGAATAGATAAAGATGGGATTCTGAACAAGGTTAGAATCGTTCCGGTTATTCCCATGATCACCATGGAGATTAGACCAAGCCTCACTTCTCCTTTGGGGAGACCATGAGCGGCGTATGCCGGTTTCAGGATTAAATGCACATAGAGGATTGTCCCAAACCAATATATCCCCGTGATAATGTGTATAAAACCGACAAAAAGACGTATTAGCTTTAAAGCAGAGCTCTTGGATGTGAGCTCAACTTTGCTTTGCCCCGCTTCATCTTCTGACAGCAGATGCTCAAGATAGTCCTCTCCGGCTTTGGTCAGCTCTCCTCCTCCGGAGGAATTCAGGTGGCAGTCTGCACAACTCTTCCCGGTTTTTTCCGCATATTCTTCTGTCGAATTCCCGGCACTCGGAAACAAAAACATAAAGAAAAAAAAGACCAGTACCAGATAATTGTATTTTTCCTTCATTCTAGTCTCTCCAAGACTCCAATAATTTTATTATAGCTGTCGATCACAAAATCAGCAGTGGTGTTATCCCTGTATTTTTGATTGACCCCTGCGAACAGGATGGTTTTCATGCCGGCCTTTTTTGCGCCGACGATGTCCGAATATTCCGAGTCGCCGATGTGAACGGTTTCCTCCATTTCACAGCCCAGTTTTTCGACTGTGTGTTCAAATATGCGCTTGTGGGGCTTGGCCACGTCTATCTCATCCGAGAATGAGAGCCATGTAAAATACTGCAACAGATCATGGGCATCAAGGATCTGTCTCACCGTATCCCCTGAATGGTAGCCGCCATTACAAATAACACCTAGCCGGTATTTTTGAGACAACTCTTCAAGGATTTCATCCACCTGAGGCACCCGCGGCGGCCGGACATCCAGTGCTACTCTGTCGAAATAATCGGCAATTCTGACGACTTCAGAAAGAGGCAATTGAACATCTAGAAGTTCGAGCAGAGTCTTTGTTCTCCACATAGCATTTTTTGTCTTATAGTGAGTGACGACATACTCCACACGCAGTTTGTCCTCCTTGGCGAAGGCATCCGATATATTTTTATCGGCCAAGGAGACGCTGTTTTCCTGGCACACAAACTCCAGATATTCCAACATCTTCCCATCCCGACTGTCATCATCTACGATGAGAGTATCCCAACAGTCAAATGTAACAGCTTTAATCATAACGTAAGTACTTTTTCCTCACTTTTTTGAACTGTGCAAGACCTTGCTCGCATGTCTGCAAAATCGAGCGATAGTCCTGGCCTTCGGATATCATAGCCCGCAGATCTTCATTTCCCCAGAGATTATCCAGATACTTCGTCATTTTATACTCTTCGGGGTAGAGTTTCTGCGCCGCACACAATAGCGAAACAGCCAGAGCGATCGGTTCAAGCTTATCCCTGTCTAAGACTGTAAAATGAAGGCCGTGGCATTTTTCATCCCTGTACTTCGGACGAGACACGACTCCTGGAATAACCTTGGGTTGGAAGGAACAGGGCACCGCTTTGACACCTGCTAGGACCTCCCCTGGAATTGCATCAAGCCATTCTTTGGAATCGATATAGGGGGCGCCGATGGTAAGAAAAGGCGTATCAGTCCCTCGACCCTCTGACAGGTTGGTTCCTTCCATGAGGCACATTCCGGGATAGACCACCGCGGTCTCCAATGTGGGCATGTTGGGTGATGGCACTATCCAGGGAATCTCCATCTCGTCATACCACATGTCACGCTTGTAACCTGTCATGGGAATCACGGTAAGCTCGACGCCGAGGGAAAATCCACCATAGGTCTCGTTGTTGAAAAGTTCAGCGATCTCACCCACAGTCATCCCGTAACGGATTGGCAGAGGAAAAACTCCCACAAAACTTGAAAAGGCAGGATTCGTGATCGCTCCTCTAACGATCTCAGCGTTTACGGGATTGGGTCGGTCTAAAACAAAAATCGGAATACTATCACGCTTGGCAGCATGCATCGCAAGAAAGAGGTTGGAAATGAACGTGTAGAACTTGACACCGACATCCTGGATGTCGTACACCAACACATCCACATCCTTGAGCATCCTCGGAGTGGGTGTCAGATACTCGCCATAAAGGCTGTACAGCCGGATATCCTCATAAACCGAGTCGCTGATCAAAGCGGCATCTTCCACATCTCCCATAAAACCATGTTCCGGTCCGAAAAGAACAGTGACGATCTGTGAATGCTCGGAGAGAAGCTCAACAATGTGACGTCCTTTGGAATCCACAGATGTCTGATTGGCAAGGACTCCCAGTTTTTTTCCCCGGACCAAGTCCAGGTGATTCTCCAAAAGATTCTCCAGGCCTATCTTCACCTGGGGAGTGGTCATTGATGATGAAAATGCAAAGGGTGAAAAGAGAATGAGTAAAATCAAAAATATCGCCATTTCAAGCCATCCTAAAGGAAAGGATCTGTTTTTTAACTGGAAGTTATAACTAAGGAGAACAATGACTTTTTTGATATTCATCGATATCACGCTTAAACTAGAATTCACCAAACTGTGAGGCACCATAGTAGATGGCATTAAAAAGATATCTGAAAGTACCATGCGATTGGCCTCGATAGAGGACAGGGAAGCCAAAAAGAATGACTCTTCCTTTTTCATAAGGGACATCCACGATAGCCGACTTATCGACGAGGAGGTCTTTGCCGTTGATCCAACCGCTCAGAAAGGGTTGAGCAGGATACTTGGCCACGCTTGTGCCCTCATTTGCGATAAAAACTGGACTCCTTCGGAAGAAGATGGCTGTATCTCTTCCGAATCCGTAAGATATCGGATGACCGGAGTTATTTAATACTTTAAGGATCGAACCCGGAATAAAAAAATCTTTCCGTTCTTTCCCGGCTGCACTGTCTTGAACGCCCAAGTGGAGATGCTCGATGCCAAACTGCGCCGATGAATTCAGTGTGATGAGTGTGCCCCCTTTCTGGACAAACTCTTTGATGTTTTTCACTCCCACTTCTCCGATACCTCCCGCATATTCGGGAGGGGCATCCTTCTCTGGCAATCCCTCGACGATGTCCTTAGAACTCCTGAAATCAGGAAGGAGTAGAACATCAAATTTTTTCTCTAAATTCCCCGCTCTAATATCCTTATCGAACACACTGATATATGGAAATTCGAACTGTTCCAGCACCCACCGTGTCCAGCCTTCATCCATGGAAGCTGTCCAGCTTTTATAAAGGCCTAACCGAACAGGCTTCAGACGAAAGGCCTTGACAGCTGGTTTTGTCTTCAGCGCCTCAAAGTGCACGTGGAGGTCCTGGACGATACTTTCTAAATCAGCGTCCAGTCCTTCCTTCTGAAGGGCCACCATCGATCCCACAGGATAGGACTTTCCGGAATCATCGAAGGGCTCGGCATTCCAGAAGATAGTGTACCCATTTCTCATCAACCTATTCAGAGCAACAACATCATCATTGGTTGCGTGTCCCCACACATAACCGATCGGCATGTCTGTTCTCTTGAGGGTTCCCTTTGGTTTTTCAAGCTCAGTCATCAATTTGGTTTCCGCATCAAAGGGCTTTTCGACTTTGACAACGTCAACATCCATCAACAATGGCAGTGTATGAGCGACGACGTCATAGGGAGTTTTTAAAGGTCCGCCGGGTGTTTCTCTGATCTCAGGGTAAATCTGCACTTCGAGAAGAGTCTTTGCAAAACTTCCATAGGGCTGTGCCATAAAAATGATAAAAGTGCCCGCAGGATAAAGGCGCCCATCAGCGGTAAAAGGAGCTATAGCCTGGTGGATCTCAACCCCGCCCAACATCAGGACTTCCATCATCTTAAGAGTCGTGGACAGGTCCCGTTGTTTGTCCGGAATAAGACATGCATAAGGTGTTTTGTTCGGATCAACGGCTTTTTTATGGACTTGGTAGAAATTGTGCAGCCAGTTTTTTCGCAACCCTGCCGCATTTGTCAGGGCAGCCTTGGCCGCGGCGTAGTCATAATTCACGATGTCCTGCAGCCTCCACTGGCCACCCATCCACGGCAAAGGCATCTTGACTGAGGCTTCAGTCATGCCAGGCTGCAATTCTTCGGGTTTGACTGTGATGGGTGTGGCAAATTTGACACTGGCTGCCTCAGTTAAAATTCGGATACCCCCATGATAATGATGATAGGCCCGAGCCGGCGTCCATGCATCAAATCCAATACTGTGAGCCACGCCTCTTTTGCCTTGAGCGGTCAGTTCTGTTGCGATGAACGTGCCCATCATCGCCACCTGCTGTCGCAGGATCGGATCGACATTGGGTTCGTAAGGGTCCACATAGGGAGGGACAAACAACCTCGCCCCGGTGCTTCCCATCTGGTGCATATCCACAATGACTTGAGGGTGCCAGGCATTGTGCACCTTGAGCGTCAGCCGAGATTCGACCTGAGTGAACATGTACCAATCTCTGTTGTTGTCATGACCCACATACTTATGGTAGAGCCAGGGCATCCGGCCCCCTTCGTACGCTGTCCCCAGATTTTTTTTGTACCAGTCCACAACCATCTGGATCCCATCCGGATTGTGCATGGGCACGAGCAGGAGGATGACATTATCCAGGATTCGTTGGATTGTGGGATCCTTGCCCGTTGCCAAGTCATAGGCCAATTTCATGGACATCTGAGCAGCTCCAATCTCAGACGCGTGGATCGAGCAATTGATCATCACCACAGCTTTTCCCTCTGCGATCATCTTCTGCGCATCTTTTTCGGTTATTTTTCGAGGGTCTGCAAGCAATTGCTGATACTCACGGTACTTGTCCAGGTTTTTATGATTTCTCTCCGAGGTGATGATGGCCACGATGAAGGGATTTCCTTCTGTTGTTTTTCCCACTTCCTTGACCAGAATCCTGTCACTGGTATTATCCAGTTTGTGGAAATAATCGATGATCTGGGACATATCCGCGACTTTCCGATCGTTTCCGATCTTGAATCCCAACACATCTTCAGGATTCGGAACTTGAGAGAATCCAAAACTCACAACGAGCAAAAGAGACACCACCAAACATAGTAATTTTAGCCGTTTCATTCCATCCTCCATTTAATCAATTTATAGTTACAAATCATGATTATTTTCCTCGGTAAGGGACACCCTTTGTGATCCAATCTGGGGCCGGTTTTCCCTTGAGGTAGTGGTCGAAGTATTCCATCATCTTGATCGTGTAATCCAGTTTGTTGGGATATTTCTTCAAGTGATGGGGCTCTTTGCGATACTGGAGAAAAACACAGTCCTTCTCGAGACGCCGCATGGCGAGATAGAGCTCTATCCCCTGATACCAGGGAACAGCTCCGTCTTCATCCCCAAATTGAATGAGCAGAGGGGTGTTTATTCTATCTGCAAAGAAGACAGGGGAATTCTCGATATAACGCTCAGGGTACTCCCATAAGCTGCCGCCGATACGGCTCTGCTGTTGCTCATACTGCATCTGTCGGGCCAGGCCGCTCTCCCACCGGATCCCGCTGTAAGCACTGGTCATGTTGGACACTGGGGCTCCAGCTACAGCGCACGCAAATATGTCTGTCTGAGTGATCACAAAAGCTGTCTGGTAACCGCTCCAGGAATGGCCGTGAAGACCGACAGCATCCTGGTCGGCAATTCCCATGTCCACGAGTTTTTGAATGCCTGGAACAAGGCACTTGGTCGCCGAATATCCGGGAAGGCCGATATCAAACCGAACATCCGGGAGGAAAACCGCATACCCATTGCTTGCATAGAGCGGGAAGCAGGGACGGTGATTGACCACAACCTGGTTGAATTCATGAAGCCGTTGTGAGAAGAACCGATAAAAATACACAACCACGGGATATCTCTTTCCTCGCTCATAATTCCCTGGCTTGATGAGCACTCCCTGGAGAGGAACGCCATCGACACTCCGCCATTCCACGAGTTCGGCACTTCCCCACGCAAAATCTTTGATCTGCGGATTTGCATCTGTAATCTTCTTCGGTGATTTAAACTTCGGGTCGCTGACCCAGAGGTCCGGATATTCGGTGTAGCTTTCCCTTGTGAATAGTATGGTATCTGCGTTTTTAGCTTTCGCTTTAAAGCTGAACTTCTTGGGTCCATCCAGAAGCCTATCCACTCCCGGTTGACCCAAACGACATGTGTAGAAACCATGGTGCTTATCGAAGTGATGATACGCCGAGAGCAAAAATGTTTGAGACACCGAGAAAAACCGCTGATCTGGATCGACATGTATGACCCGGAATGTCATCTGCGTCTCTCTGCCCAATCTTTCAGTGACATTCACGGCCTTTCCGTTAGCCGTGGCAAACATCCAGATGTCATACTTATCATAGATCAAGACGGCTTTATCATCCTCAATCCATCCGGCTGTTCTGTATCCAGGTGCTGGTCGGGGATAATCATGATCTTCGTCGAAAAATGGTACGTCTAAATTCTGAGTGAGGTTTCGCGATGAGCTTGTCTCTCCGTCATAGAGAAACCAGTGTTTGTCATTGTAGTAAACGACATATCGCCCGTTTGGCGAAAGAGATAAACTTCTCTCACCCTGAGACCAAGAATTACTCTCATCGATCCGATCAGCAACTTTTTTTCTGGAGCCATCCTTCAAACTGACGACATAGACATCCTGGAGCCCCCCATACCATGTGATCTCTTTCCTGTAGGGAACGTCAGATGTGCCCAGTACAAAGTCAGGATTCTCGGATCGCTGGACATTGGGCATCTCTCTGTCTGCGAGTTGAACCATTTGATCTATCCTCAAGTGATAAACAGCAAGGTAAGTTTGATCCTTGACGCGGGACCAGGTCTTTTTCTGGTTTGTGACAATCAGAGGATCGTTCCAGTGCCAGACATCCACTTCCCTTTTTTTCAGGATCCGTGCCGTATCAAAAAGATCGAACTCACTTTTGTCATCTTCGGAGTCCTCGTCCATTTTCGATTCATCTTCTTTTCCTGGATGGAATTCTTCGGGCTTGAAGCCAAAAAAAAGACGCTTCCCATCTTTACTCCAGGACAGTCTGTTCTTCTCGGGGAGCAGCCAGCTTTCAGGGATATCCCCGGGAGCGACCGCTTGTTTTATGTTCTGGCTTGCCCCATCCCAGATCCAGAGCGAATGGGCCAATCCTTTCACATCCTTTTCGTCTTTTCCCTCTAAGAAGGCCAGCCAACTTCCCTCCTTCGCCCAAGAGAGGTTTGTGTAGAGTGCTTTTGTTTCCTGTTTGATGGGTTTTTGGGAAAGCTCTTTATCCTCGAGC
>CAZXJE010000143.1:0-8778 GCA_964640835.1 uncultured Eubacteriales bacterium | reverse complement strand
AAATCCTGTCAAGCTGAGAATCCTCCGGACAGCCGCTTTTGCAGCAGCTGCGGCACCAAATTCTTTCATGAAAGCGAAGATCTTTCAGTAACGGAAACCTACTATACTCCTTTGACAGAGATGGAGGTCGGGTCCACATTTGCCAACAGATACCAGATCATCGAAGAGCTGGGCCGGGGCGGCATGGGCCGCGTTTACAAAACCCTGGACAAGGAGATCAACGAGAAGGTCGCCATCAAGATCTTAAAGCCCGAGATCTCTGCCGAAAAAGGCACGATCGAACGCTTCCGCAACGAATTGCGCCTCGCCCGCAAAATCCGCCACATGAACGTGTGTCAGATGTTCGACATCACCAAAGAGAGGAATATTTACTTCATCATTATGGAATATGTGTCCGGGGAAGACCTGAAGACAACCCTCCACAGAGTGGGCCGCCTCTCGGTCGGCAAAACTCTGATCATCGCCAAACAGATCTGCAAAGGACTGGCCGAAGCCCACAGGCTGGGAGTTATCCATCGCGACCTCAAACCCCACAACATCATGATCGACAGAGCTGGAGATGTGCGCATCATGGACTTTGGAATCGCCCGCTCTTTAAAGTCCAAAGGCCTCACAGAATCAGGCGTGATGATCGGCACCCCCGAGTACATGTCCCCCGAGCAAGCCCTGGGTGATCCCGTAGATCAGCGCTCAGATGTCTATTCACTGGGCGTCATCCTCTATGAGCTTCTCACGGGCGAAGTTCCTTTTAAGGGCGACACCGCCTTCAGTGTGGTCCTGAAACACAAGACAGAGCCACCTCCTGACCCCAGGGAATATAACGATCAGCTTTCCGATGAAATCACAGCTCTCATCCTCAAATGTTTGGAAAAGGAAAAAAAGAAAAGGTTTCAGAATGTCGAGGAACTGCTCGAAGAGATTTTAAACATCGAGCAACGCCAGCCGACTACAGATAAAGTCGTTCCCGACAGAAAAAAAAGCTCCACACTTCCCCGAAAAGGCCTCCCCAAATTCATCCTTCCAGCAGCATTCTTACTGGCAGTTATACTTATCGTCGCATTCATTTTTTGGCCGGATGGCGAACAAGTGCCGCTTCAGATCGATACCGATCCTCCCGATGCAGAGGTTATTCCGGAAAACGGGACACTCGAAATTGTTTCAAGCCCTGTTGGGGCAGATGTTTTTATCAACGGCGAATTGCAGGGAAAAACACCATTCAGACAGGAACTGCCATCCGGAACCTGCACGCTGAGCATAAAACATCCAATGTACCAGGAACATAGCGAGGAGCTCGACATCGCAGCCAGCGAGGTCTATCGAAAAGAATACAGACTCATCCCCTTCTACTCATTGATTTTCCCGGCCAAACCCACTGACTCCAGGGTAAAAATCGATGGCAAATACAAAGGTCAAACACCGCTGACCATCGAAGACTGGACAAAACAAACGATCCGGGTCACCATCGAAAAAAGAGGGTATTTGACCTTTGACAAAACCATATCTCTTGAGCCAGGCACTAACCAGATCGATTATTCCCTAACGCGACAATCAACGACACCCACAACACCCTCACCCCAAAAACCAGCACCAACACCAAAACCACCAACACCAAAGACGTACCGGCTATCGATCAAAACCACTCCTGCGGATGCAGAACTGTTCCTGGATGATAAACTGGCAGGACGAACACCGGCCGACTTAGAAAAACGCTCGGGCACATACAGGATCCAAATAAGAAAGCCTGGTTACAGATCAGCTACAGACACCATTGAATTAAAGGCCAACGAAGATAAAGAATACAATCTCACAAAACTCGAGAAGATCAAATTGAGTATCGCCGTAGGGCCTGCCGCAGACGTGTATATCGATGGAGTCGCCTTAGGAGAGATCCCCCCGGTAGTCGAGTGGGAAGTCGAAGAAGGGCGGCACACCATCGAGTTCACCTCAGAAAGCCTGGGTAAGAGCTTCAGAACTCAAATGGATGTTCAATCTGGCCAGCGGTGGCAACTGCGGATGAATATGCAGACAGGTAAATTGGTACAGGTCAATGTCTTAACCAACGAGCGTAAAGAACAAACACTTAAATCTATCCTGAATTATTCATAAAAAACGTCGATACTTATCAAAACATACACAATTTCGTGGGCCACTGCCTTGCCTTTGCAGGCACCTCATTCCTTATCGGAATATCGGAGCCAGTCCCCATTTTTTGTAGGGTCCGTTCCCCGAACGGACCGTTTGGGAAAATGTCCCTACATCAAAACTGAGAATAAAACTCACATCGGTCAGCTCGGGGAGCTGACCCTACATCTATTCCCCCTACTTGAGCTCTTGAACCTTAAATTCCCCGGTCAGCAGATTCATAAACACTTCCAGGTTTTTCCCTCTCTTGATTTCAATGTTTTTGTCGACAAACTGACCGTTCCTTTTGAATTTAATGGTGTGTTTACCGACCTGGATCGGGACTTTCTTAACGGGAGGGATCTGACCGGCGAATTTCCCATCGATAAAAACATCGGCCCAAGGATGCACTTTGATCAGGATCTGCGGAGACTCAAGTTTGACCAAATTGTATGTCCGCTCAAAATTCGTTCGCAGATCAACGGAAAACTCTCTGGATTGAAAACCTGCTTTTTCAATCTTTATTTGATATTTTCCTGGCGGAAAAGATGTTTTGATAGGAGAAGTCCCCGCAAACTTATTGTTAAGGAAAATGCGCGCGCTCGAGGGTGATGTATCAATACCGAGCATTACCTTGGCCGGTTCCTTTGGGGCCGCTTGTTCTTTTAGCTTCACCTGTTGTTCTTGAGGCTTCACCTGCTGCTCTTTGGGTTTTACCTGTTGTTCTTGAGGCTTCACCTGCTGTTCTCGAGGTTTCGTCTGCTGCTCTTTCGGTTTTACCTGTGCCTGAGGCCTCACCCTGACTAGATTCCGGGTCACCGGATTCTCACCAGGTTCCAATGTAAGCGGCAGGTCCGCTGCTTGCCATCCACTCTTTTCGAAACTCAAGCGGCACGTGTTGGTGGGGCTTTCGACCTCAAGAGCTGCTGTCCCCGTTGTGCCCACGTACTTTCCGTCCATCTTCACCCTTGCACCCGAGGGAACGGTCTTGATCTTAAGGATGTAAGACGGCTCCAAAATGTATGTCTCGACAAAAGTCTTTCCCGGCTCGACATTAAAATCCGCTGTCTTCATCTTGTACCCGGATATGGCCAGTCTCAGCACATGGCTTCCGGAAGACAACTCCTGTTTAAGCGGAGTCTTCCCTTGCAGCTTATCGTCCAGATAAACATCTGCACCTTCAGGTTCGGAAGTAATCTCGAAGAAGCCGCTTTGGGCGGATAGCTCTTCATCCCCCTTCGCAGACTCTTCCTCTTTGACGGGTTGGACCTTCTGCACCTCTCCCTTCCCCTCATCCAGCACGCCCGGCGATCTTTGCCATGGCTTGAAGTATAAGAGACCCATCACCAGGATCGCCACTGCCAGAACCAGCGCGCCCGGCACCAAAAACTTCGGGATTTTCCTCCCTGGGATCACCTTGCTCGTGCGTCTCTCCGGACGAACACTGTCCGTCGTCGGAAAACCCCTCTCGATCCTGATGATCTCCTCCAAAACTTCATCGACGCTCTGATAACGTTTCTTCGGTTCCTTTTCTAAGCATTTCAGGATTAAATGATTAAATTCTTCCGGGATCTGGTCATTGATCGACATCGGCTCCGGCGGCAATTCTGTTTTCTGCTTCATGGCCACACTGACAGCTGTGCTCCCCTCAAAGGGCACCTTGCCCGTAACCAGCTCGAAAAGGACCACACCGAGCGAATAAATATCGGACCGGATGTCGACCTCATCCCCAAGAGCCTGTTCCGGCGACATGTACTCGGGCGTGCCTATTATGGCGCCATCCTCTGTGAGCCCCCTGGATTTTGCAGACCGGGCGATGCCAAAATCCATGATGCGCACATTTCCTGCCCTGTCGATCATGATATTGTGGGGTTTTAGATCGCGGTGCACGGTCCCCAACTGATGGGCCGCAGCCAAACCCGAGCATATCTGCTTGGCGATGATCAGAGCTTTTCCCATACTGATCTGGCCGAGCCTCAAGATCGTGCTTTTCAGATCCTCACCGGAGACGTACTCCATGGTGATGAAATAGGTTCCGCTCTCCTTCATCAGGTCGTACATCCGGCAGACATTGGGCTGGGATATCTTGCGGGCGATCTTCAGCTCGTTCCTGAACCGTTCTATGATCTTCAAGTCAAAGGAGATCTCAGGCTTCAGGACTTTCAGGGCGATCTTTTCCTTGACTTCTTTGTCCAGCACCTTGTACACGGTCCCCATTCCTCCCCTGCCCAACTCTTCGATGATCTGATATCTGTTGGCAAACGTGCTTCCAATAGGAAGGTCGTAGATCTGAGGGCGGATCATTATGGTGGAATCGAGGTGAGGTTCCGGGGAGCTATCCACTCGAGTACCACAAACGCTGCAATACTGACTTTCAGGGGGATTTTCGTGTTTGCATTTGCTACATTTCATTGGGCCTTCTTCCCGGGGAGTTTATGGTAAAAAAATAATAGCAGTATCGAGCAAAAGAGTCAATCACTATCCCAACGATAATGTTTGACTTTCAATCCGTATTTCATTAAATATATATAGATGTATTCAGAGGGGATTTTATCGCCAAGCTTCCCAGTATAACGTAAAAAAACGGACATATGCTCTATATTGTTACAAATCCTCCAAAGGCGGTAGCCTGCAATTTTTATAATATTAAGGGTGAAAGCCATGCCATTTAAACTTAAAATCACTAAAGAAACCGATCCTTCCTGGAACCAAGAATACAGTTTTGACAAAGAAACTGTCAGAATGGGCAGAGATCCTGCCAATGAGCTGCAATTGGGAGGTGCCGGAAGCGGGGTGAGCCGGCTCCATACCCAGATCATACAGAAGGATGATGTCTTCAAGATCATTGACAACAACAGTTTGAACTTTACTTTTCTCAACAATGAAAAACTCAAAGCCGGGATCGAACACGACCTTAAAGATGAAGACGAGATCAGGATCTGTGATTTTATCATTCGTTTTTCGATCGAAGTGCCCGTTGAGGATGACCTCGATGCAACTGTGTTCGGTAAAGATTTTATCAATCCATTCATCAAGGATGTCGAAACACTCGCCCAGACGGTCGATGCCATATGCACCAAATATGAAAAAGAAGAATCCGGACGGAAGCGAGAGGTTCTTATCGATGCGTTAAACAAAGAATTCAGTGAATTAAAATCAGAGGAAGCGAGAGAAATCCTCGCACACATCCTCTCGCCCCAAACAAAAACAACGGAATTGCCCCCTGATTTTCCGGCGAAAGAGGCCCCGATCCAGCACCGTTATGGACAGATCCAAGGATTGATGGATACTCTTATGGAGCTTTTGGTAAAGTTCATACAGGCCCGGAGGCAGTTTCGTCTCGAATTCATGGGCGAAACGATGATCAAGCTCAAAAAGACCTTCTCCCTCAGCGACTGTACTCTGGAAGAGCTCAAGGACTATATTTTGAATCCCGATATTCCCGCTGAAGAAACACAAAAGAGAATTGAAAAGATCAAAGCGATCACCAATGAGCTGCTGATCCACCAACTGTCCATGCTAGAAGGATATAAATCGAGCGCGAGGGAAGGGACGCAAAAGATTTTGGAAAAGCTGAGCCCTGATTTACTCAAAGAAGAGCCAGCTTCACAAAAAGCAGCTAAGGGAAAACTGAGCCTTCAGTATAAGATTTTCCCCTTTTTGGCATCCTTTAAGCTATCCCAGCTTATTACAGATGCGCATCGCGAGCTCACCCAGGAGGATCAAGGGATCATCGAAAAGAAGTATTTTCGCCCAAGCTATATAAAGAGCTACAACAAGAGAACGGATTTGGCTAGAAAAACAAAAGGAGACCAATGAATATTTATGGAATAAGACACCTTAGGCTACTCAAACGATACATCATCCCCGTTATGGCTCTGATATTCCTTTTTCACTTCAGTTGCTCCAGCAAGATCAAATTTATCACACTCGAAGCTACTCAAGATCTCAACAAGGGCGGCAATGCATGTTATGTCTGCATTTATCAGCTCCGAAACGACATGGATTTCAAGAGGACGCCTGTAGAATCATTCTGGAACACAGAGGAGAAAGCTTTCGAGGCGGACATCGTGGACAAACCCGTGTGCGAAACGCTCATTCCAGGAGACGAGGCGTATATCGACATCACTATCTTGGATGAAACAAACTTTATCGGTGTTGCCGCGGATTTTCGAGATCCGGACAAAGAACGATGGAGACAGGTCTACGAGATCCCCTCAAAAAAGCCTACAGAGATCCGTATTATCGTCGGCTCCAACACAGTCACAATCGAACCATACTAACCTAAATCATTCGTAAAAAATGTCGATATTAACTATAACTCACATGAAATCTGGATGTTACTTTGATTTGTCTCACTATTTCAATGATCATCACGTTTTCCATGTTGATTCTATTTATAATCGACATTTTTTACCCTTCGGGCGAGCCGATCTCACCGCGTCTGTTTCGTTGCAGCCCATTCGCGGTAGACAACTACAGCTTCATGGGCCGCTTCCTCACAGCCACGGCAACCTCAACTCGCGAATGATTTAGGATAATCACTATTCGTAAAAAATGTCGATATTGACCATAACTTAAAGGAGTAACATTCCATGTCACAAAAACAAAAAATCGTGTGGTATGAAGGCATGAATCTGGATCCTCATCATTTTCAACAATGGGACCGTTATTATAGATCATTTTTAGTCTCTAGAATTCGTTCCATCATCAAGTATGACTGGGGTCTCCTCGATATTTCCATCGATAAAGAATCTGTCATGAACGGACAATTCACCCTGCTACGGTGTAAAGGTGTCACTCCGGACGGATTGATATTCAACATCCCTGACGACGATCCCTCTCCTTCCTCGAGAAGTGTCGAGGGCTTCTTCCCGGCTACCCAAAACGAGCTCTCCGTATTTTTGGCCATTCCATCCGAAAGAGAGAGGGGCAGAAACTGTGCGCTTGAAGGCAAAACAGAGCAAGCCGACGCCCGATATGTCTTCGATAAAATGTCTGTGTTGGATGATAATACAGGCACCGATGAGCGTCAGCTCGGGATCGGGAGGACAAATTTCCAGCTTCGCTTCCGGGATGAATCCCTCGAGGATTTTAGTGTAATGAAAATCGGGGAGATCGTGCGCACCCCGGATGGCAGTTTTGCCCTGAGCGAACGATTCATTCCGCCATGCCTGACGATAGAAGCTTCAGAGAACCTCATGACGATTTGCCGCAGATTGCTCGAACTAATCGTAGCCAAGAGCTCAGCTTTCAGTGAAAAGAAACACATGACCGGACAGGGAGACATCGCGCAGGTCATGCGGACATTTGCGATCATCCAGACGCTTAACACATATATTCCTCTGTTGAATCACATGTACTCATCACCAAAAACTCATCCCGAAGAGCTCTATATCAACATGCTTGCCTTGGCTGGCCAGCTATCTGCCTTCTCACCGGAAATTCAGGTCGATCCCCGCCAATTCCCCACTTATGACCACACAAATCTCTCCCGATGTTTCCACGAGCTCGATTCTAAGATCCGGAGTTTGCTCGACAGTCTTATTTCCGTCAAGAAATACGTGAACATCCCTCTCGAAAGAAAGAGCGAAACAATGTTGGTCGGGAATGTGACTGATTCGAGCCTCTTCCAACAGGCAGAGATCTTTTTGACAGTACAAAGTGACATGCCCGAGAAAGAGATGATCGATGCCATACTGACGAACATTCGGGTGGCATCTCCCGACACCATAAATGCCGTGCTGGCGTCCTTCAGCAAAGCACTCCCTCTCACGCACTCGATGATGCCACCTCCGGAACTCCCGAGGCGAGAGGGAACATACTATTTTCGATTGGAGCCTTCAGGCTCTTTTTGGGAATCCATAAGCCGGAGCAGCGCGATAGCTGTTTTCAGACCGGTCGAATTTAGCAGCATAAAGATCGATGCGGTCGCTGTCAAAAAGTGATTAGCGAGAGGTGAACAGTGGCAAGAGATAATCAGGAAACAGAGATCACACATGTCGAAACACGGATAAAACGCGGCCTTCCGGAGATCTGCTCGGACTGTTTTACGCTGATCTTGCAGTTGCGCAGGACAAGTGAATTCGGAGACCAGAGCGTTCTCAAGGAGCGCATTTTTTCTCTACTGAGCAAGATCGAACGGGAAGCCAAAGAAGCGGGGATCGACAGCGAAGACATTCAGTGGGCGATATTTGCGCTCGTGGCGTTCATCGACGAAACGATCATCTCTTCTGAGTGGGGCGGAAAAGACTCATGGTTGGCAAAGCCTCTTCAACTCGAATTCTTTAACCGATACGATGCCGGCGAAGAGTTCTTCAACCGTCTCGATCAGCTGCACCAAAGGCCTCATTACAAGTCAAACCTTCTCGAGATCTATTATTTATGCCTGGCACTGGGCTTCAAGGGGAAATATAGTCTTCAGTCCAGAGATGCCCTGCAAAAGATCAAGGAAGACACCTATGCAGACCTGGTTCACACCAAAGGACGCTCTGCACAGGTGCTCTCTCCCCACGGGCAAAGGAAGGACGAGATTGCCAATGTTGTGGCTAAAGAGATCCCGCTGTGGGTTATTGTCACTTCCGCTGTCGCTGTGGGATTTTTCTTTTATTTGATCATGACACTGCTCATTACCGGCTTTGCCGACAGCGTTGCGCG
>CAZXJE010000142.1:0-8791 GCA_964640835.1 uncultured Eubacteriales bacterium | reverse complement strand
CTTTATACCGTTGTTTTAACGATATCCATAGATTGAATTTAAGAAATACGAAAGAAAACATTCAAATCACAGGAGGGTATTATGGATATTTTATCTTTTAGGACCAGATCGACTCCACTATTTATTGCGATTTTTGTGTTGATTGCGGCAGGCGTCTCCTTCGGCAGTATCGAAGATTCACTCAATAAGTCATTCACTGTCGGGCCCGGCGGCTTATTGACTATAGACACTGCTAGAGGCTCCATTGAAGTGCGCGGTAAAGAAGGGAAACGTGTGGATATCGAGGTCGTACGAAAGGCAAAAACCTCAGACAAAAATGAAGCCAATGAGATATTCAACTATTTACGTCTTGATTTCAATCAGAGCGGTAGTGATATAATCATCAAAGGGATCAAAACAACCGATTCGAACAAAAAACTGAACAAATTGAATGTCAAATTCATCCTTACAGTTCCTCTAAGCTATAATGTGGACCTCAAAACAAGCGGTGGAAGTATTTCTGTCGATGACCTCGAAGGCGCAGTGGATATAAGAACTTCGGGGGGAAGCTTGGGCTTGAACAATATCAAAGGGCCTGTTGTAGGCAAGACATCAGGAGGCAGCATCTCAATCGGAAAGGTCGACGGCAATGTGAAGGTCAATACTTCAGGAGGAAGTATCCGGATCGAAAATGCTTATGGAACTGTCAATGCACACACATCCGGTGGTGGGATCACCGTGAACGAAGTGATGGGCACAATTCAAGCTGACACATCGGGAGGTTCTGTAAAAGCATATATCTCTCAACAACCCAAGGCCGATTGCCGTTTGAAAACTTCGGGAGGGAGCATCACCGTTTATCTCGCCGAAGATGTTGCCCTTAATGTTGATGCAGGAACGAGTGGCGGAAGCATTCATACGGAATTTCCTGTAACCATTCAGGGCAAAGTCAGCAAAAGAGAGCTAAAGGCTCAGATCAATGGTGGAGGGCCGGAATTGTATCTACACACATCCGGGGGCAGTATCTATATAAAGAAAAAGTAACGTTCCCGAAAAAGGTCTAGGGACCACTTCCAAACAGTCCGTGGGCGAATGGCCCCAACATTTGAATCCGCAATCTGCTCGTTGTGTTTTCTATAGGAGTGCTTTGATAAAATAAAAAGTCATTATTCCCGACGCGATCAGTTTCAAGAGCATTCCAAACATCACACCTATAAACACGCCCCATCCAGCTTTCAAGGCTTGACTCCCTTCCTTTCCCACACTTAACTCTCCGATGATCGCGCCGAGAAATGCGCCAATAATCATTCCGAAAGGAGGGAACAAAATGAGCCCTCCGAACAATCCAAGAACCGCTCCCCAAAAACCCGCCTTAGAGGCACCGAACTTCTTTGCTCCTGCAGCTGGCACGACATAATCCAGAGCGGTAACAACAACCGTGATCATAGCCATCACTATGAGAAACTGCACACTGAAGGGTTCCCATCCCTTAGCGATGGAGAGAAGAATCAATGCGAGAAAACTGAAAGGAGGTCCTGCGATGCCCGGAATGATACAGCCTATAATCCCGATGATGAGACAGACAACACCGAGAATAATCAGAACGATCATGACAAAATCCTCTATTTATTTGCGTACAGGTACGCGGCCATAAAATAGAGCCGAGCCATATCCTCCATGACTTTTGGAGTCACGATATAGATGGAATCGGCGGCTGTATGGATACCGAAACGCTGGCCTCCACTCGAAGAGTTGGTGTAAGCAGGGATCCCCTTAGCAAGAAAAGGAGCATAATCGCTGTTCCCTCCGACAGGGGAGATCTCGCCTGTACTGATGTTTGGATTGATGGCATATTTATCATTCACCTTAGCGATCAGACCGTATAGGTCCGGATAGGTTTTTCCCCCGGTCACTCGAATGCCGGTTCCAGCACCGGCAACATCGATGTTCACCATCATGATAGGCTTAGATGGATATTCTGGCAGGTTGGCTGCCATGTGTTTGCTCCCGAGGAGCCCCAGCTCTTCTGCTCCGAAAAGTGCAAAGATTATAGACCGTTTCGGCTTTGTTTTGAGTCGAGAAAAGGCATAGGCCAGCTCCATAACGATCGTTGAACCGCTGGCATTATCACTGGCTCCCGGGTGGATTATCGGCCAGGGCCCAAGATGGTCCAGATGGGCTCCGAATATTAAGTACTCTTCCTTCAACATAGGGTCTGAACCCTCGATTATTCCGACAACGTTGTATGTTGTCGCATTGGGATGATGAGAACCTATCGCATTGATCTCGGCCCTAATCCCTGTGGGAAAAGTGAGATGATGACCATCCCGCAACAAAGCACTCAAGTTCTGAATATCATACCCCTTGCTTTTAAAGAGCATGTTAGCCACTTCATTCCCCACCATGACCATGGGTAAGTTTTCTACATAGACGCCTGCTCCCGAAACCACGGCTCTGTTGATGAGGATCATCCCAACTGCGCCGTGCTTTTTAGCATTCCGGAGCTTCACAGTGCGCTCTGTGTATGCTGAAAAATCTTTTCCCTGGATTCGCGGAGTGCCGCGGAGGGTGGCTACAATCTTGCCATTCACATCGATTCCTTTGTAGTCGTCCCATCCAAGTTCAGGAGCTGTAAGCCCGAAGCCGACAAAAACGACCTCAGCCTCCACATGGCCGAATCCACTGTAAAGAGTGGGACAGAAATCTTTGTATACTGTCATCTCCTCAACAATGGGCTGGCCCTCATTCACTTTTAGATCCGGAGGAAGAGTCAAAGAGAAATGAGTCTCGCGCATCTCGTTGTAAGCCATGCCGAAGGGCTGGAGGAAGCTGTCGCCGTATACAGGTTCTAGGCCCCACTCTTCATACTTCGAACCCGCCCATTTGGCCGCACGGTTATAACCCGCAGTACCGGATAGTCGGCCTCCCATCTCAGGTGAGGTGAGCGCATTGATGATCTCGAAGATGTGCCCTCCTTTGATGGCGGTCATGACATCCTCCACATCATCCGCACGCAGGGGATGAATTGTCAGCAAAAGAATCACCACAAATAAGAAAAGACGCTTTGGTATCATTTAGACTCTCTCCTTTCTAGCCTGAACTATTCATAAAAAATTTCGAAATTTTGTTCAACAAAAGCGATATCCATCATTTACATTATTTTTCCAGCAAATCACCCTGACATTTCCATTTTCAATGTGCTTTTTATTCATTATCGACATTTTTTACCCTTCGGGCGCCGATCCAACCTACCCGCCGATCTTGCAGCATCGGCTTCGTTGTCGCTCACTCGCAGTAATTCACTACAGCTTCATGAGCCACTTCCTCCACCTAATGTTAGGGTGGGGTGGGTTGGCTTCGGTCCATGAATAATCCAGGCTGGATATAATATTTTCCGATTCTTTAAAACAACCTGAGTTAATCAGCATAACCAAGATTGAGCAAAATTTCAAACAGGACAGTCAGCATTCCCAAATTCGGGATTAATGATATACGAGTGTCCCAATTGGTGATTGCGAAAACGAACAACGAGACATCAGCAGAACTCTCTCCATTTTAGATGTAGGGACCGTTTCCCAAACGGTCCGTTCGGGGAACTGACCCTACATAAAGAAGCACCATGCCCGCCTAGAGCTCTTCTCACGGTTTTTTCCATCACATAATCTGATCACTTGAAAACGTTACTGAGAATTCGTGAGATCACGGATTAGGATCGGAAGCTACAAAATTGTCAGTTTTCGGACATAAATGTCAGTGCACTCTAAACACACGACATCTTAACTCTTTTAAAATGAACAAGATAAGAATGGCACACTTATTGCTTTAGTAAATTTCTTATAAAACAAAAAAGGAGACATTAAATGAAAAAAGTTTTACTGATAATTACAGTGATCGGTTTTCTGACTATTTCATCCTTCGCTCAGGGGAATAGCTGGAATGGAGGGAACGGCAAAGGCAAACATGGGCCGGGCTGGGGAATCGGATTTAATGGAGGAATGGCTGAACTCATCAATAAGCTTCCCTACGAAGACTTGAACGACGCAGAAATATGGGGTATGACCTACATGTATGAGGAAGAAAAACTAGCGAGAGATGTCTATCTCACTCTGCACAAGACTTGGAAAATCAAGATACTCAGTAACATCGCAAACAGTGAGCAGAGACACATGGATGCCTTGAAACTTCTGCTCCAAAAGTATGATATTCCTATTCCGGTTCTCAATGACGAAGTAGGATTCTTTTCGAACAGCAAACTGCAAAAACTCTATCATGAACTCGTTGCTCAGGGAGAGACGGCCCCAGTGGATGCCGTTCATGTCGGCGCTACTATAGAAGATCTAGATATTTTTGACTTGAAGGATTATTTATCTCAAGCCGACAATTCAGACATCAAGACAGTGTACCAGAACCTGATGAAAGGATCCCGCAATCATCTGAGGGCTTTTGCCAGACACTTATTGAAATATGGTGTGAGTTACAAAGCACAGTATCTCAGCCAGGATGAGGTTGACGAGATCGTCAGTTCTCCCATGGAACGAGGTTTAGTCGACGAGGACGGCAATCTCATCTTCGGTACGACAGGCTGGTAAGACAAAAAAAGGGACGCTCTCAATCAGCTGAAGAGCGTCCCTTTATTTCTATTTTTACTCACACTCGACTTCCTCAATCGCTCTGTATTATCCAGCATATTAACTCTGTCGGTCTAGAGCGATCAGTCGTCCATCTAGATTCTGAGGCTTATCGCTCTCAAAGACATAAAATTCAACTCCCCAGAATAATCCAACAGAATATAAAAACTATACTTATAAAACGCATGGCATTCGAGTATAATTAAAGAGCATCGAACTAAAGAGTGGAGGGGGTTTTCGATGAACGAATTCGATAATTATAGAATCACGGATCTCCCCAGCCCGAAACGCCTCGAATCCTTAGCCGACGGTGTCTTTGCTGTTTCTATGAGTTTATTGGCGCTAGGCTTGGCCATACCAGAGATCTTTCGATCACTCGGGGGGACAGACTTCGCCCACAGGCTTTCTCAAATGTGGCTAAAGTTTGTCATTTATGGAATAAGCTTTCTCGTTCTGGGAGTTTTTTGGATCCTGCATCAAAAACAGTTCCGCATAATATTGGGTTATGACGGAGTCTTACTTTGGATCAACATCATTTTCCTCATGTTTGTGGCCCTGGTGCCCTTCTCTGCATTTCTTCTCTATACCCACTCTAATGAATGGATCTCCATGGTTTTTTATGGCACCAACCAGATCGTGATCTGTCAATTGCTTTTCATCAATTGGTGCTATGCATCTCACAGACATCGACTCATCAGATCAGATACATCCTCCCAACAGTGCAAAATATCGATGATCTTGTTTCATTTCATTTCTCTCGGATTTTTAGCAGCCATAGTGGCCGCATCCTTCAATCCCATTCTTGCCGTGATCTTATTTGGCCTTACACTAGTTATAACAATCGCATTTTTGGCATCCCGACACCGAAATATCTATGCAGACCAACGCGAGATAGGAGTATAGATAATTTTCCATATTAAGATCGAAGAGAATTTCTTTGATTAAAGTTTAAAGCCTGACTGGTTAAATCTTATTCAATCCAGAGATCGCGTTCCAGATCCACCCAAAATTCTACCTTCATATTATTGTGCTGGAATACTCCCATATGGTAGGGATCGTTCTTTTTATACTCTTCATAGGGACCCGGGTAATTCGAGCGGCGTTTCTTGTATGCTTCAAAATCTGCCATACTCTCATATTCCCAGATCATGAGGTGTCGGCCAGACTCTTCGCCCGCAACGGTCTTCTCAAAATACCGGATGCTTTTCCATTCCTTAAAAAGCTCTCTGTGTTGATTCACCCACTGGAACCAACCCCGCAGGGCTTTTTTGTGCTTCTCTTCCTTCCCCTCTTTGACCAACCAGCTTTCCGCTTCAAAGACGGCCATTTCGATGTCTCCTGATGACGGGTTTGATGGCACCGAATTCCGCGCCATATTTCTGGGCAATTTCATAAACTCGAGCTTGAGTTGTCCCTGTAGTGTTTACCTGTTCGCCCTCTCCAGAACCAGATGGAGCACCGGGTGATGAGACCAATCGGACCAACGGTAAAGAAATAGCGGCACTTCCCAGGATTCCGGTTCGAATAAAATCACGCCGCTTTAAAATCCGGCGACTATTTTCCATTTTTGCCTCCTTCTGAGGATCACGTCTTGGTAGGAAGAATATCCCAGCCTCTCTCTCTGAGTCAAGACAGAAACGGACGAAATGGGGACAGGCTACTTTTTATAGGGGTAATTAATAAAGTAGCCTGTCCCCATTTTTATGTGGGAACGAACCCTACATAAAAAGGTAAATAGTCCTCTTTTAGTCGGGATCGAGAGTCTCATTAGAAACAGAGATCCTATCGGAGGCGCAATCCCAAAGCTTGCAATTGCCACTCGATGATATTATCATTAACCGTTTAAATGAGGGGCATTTACCCTCAAGATGTATTAACATCGCAGGAGGTTTCTATGAGAAAAATCACCTTTGCACTTTTATTTGTTGTGTGTGTAGCCACATTTCTCTCTGCTGATAAGAACACCAAGCGTCCGATGACGGCAGATGATGCTCTCAATATGGTCAGGGTAGGAAACGCCCTAATCTCACCCGATGGCCAATGGGTATTCTATTCCAAGTCGGAATTAGACTGGGAAAAAAACAAGAGGAAATCCAAATACTACATGATCCCAACAGACGGAGGTGACGCCTTCCAGTATATCGGGGAAGATGGAGGAGGCTCCTTCCAATTCTCTCCAAATGGAGAGTATTTCACATTTAAACGATCCGTAGAAAAGAAAAGCCAGTTGTTCCTCATGAGAACCTCAGGGGGCGAAGCAGTCCAATTAACAAAACACAAGAGCAGCATCGACTCCTACAAATGGTCACCCGATTCCTCTAGGATATTCTTCCTTGCCCCTCAAGCCCGGAATAAAGACGAAGAAAAGGAGCACAAAGCCGGTAGCGATGTCATATTCGTGGATGAAGGGCCACATGGACAAAGAGAGGGGCAATGGCGACACCTCTGGGTGTTTGACATCAAAAAGAAGGAAAGCACCTGCCTCATCGCGGAAGATATCCTGATCGGTGATTTTGACATCTCTCCTGACGGGAAAAGTATCATATTTACGGCTCAGTTTTCCAACCGCCGAAACGAATATTACAAAAGTGAGATTTTTCTCTATAACATCACCGATAAAAAAAGAATTCAGCTGACCACCAACAAGTCTCCCGAGAGCTCTCTTTCCTGGGCTCCTGACGGTCAAAGCTTTGCATTCATTGCATCAGATGATAAGGAATGGCTCAACCGAAACAGTAAGATCTACATCATGAATCCTACCACAAAAAAAATCCATCTGCTTTCCGGACAATACGAGGGCAATATCCGTGGGACTTTTTGGACGCCCGACTCTAGCTCCATACTCTTTACCGGACATAGGGGTACAAATTCCAACCTCTATAAGATCGACGTGGGCACAGGACAATACAAGCAAATGACCGATGTCTCTGGAACTTTCCAAGCTAACTCTTTCTCAAAAGATCAGGAAAAAATGGTGTACTCATTTTCTGATTTTGATACACCTTCCGACATCTACACTTCACCCGTTGATACGTTTGAACCAATCCGCCTGACAAATGCCAACCCATGGATCACAGAGGAAATACTCCTTGCCTCCATGGAGGTTATCCGTTGGAAAAGTGTCAAGGACTATGAGATCGAAGGACTCCTGCACCTCCCAGCCGGCACCACAGAGGGCTCTCGCCTTCCCCTCATACTCAACATTCATGGAGGTCCCGCCGGTTGTTTCACGAACAGCTTCCGAGCCAGCTACCACATTTATGCCGGATTAGGTTATGCTTCTCTTTCCCCCAACGTCAGGGGCAGCAGCGGCTATACGGATAAACTTCGCGAAGGGAATACAGTCCATGCCAACGATGGCATCGGCAAAGGGGATTACTGGGATTTGATGAACGGAGTGAATCTCCTCATCGATCAAGGTATCACCGATCCTGATCGAATGGGACTTCGGGGATGGAGTTACGGCGGCATCCTCGGGGGTTGGACAATAACACAGACCGACCGATTCAAAGCCGCCTCTATCGGTGCTGGTGTCTATGACTGGTCATCGGAATACGGGCCTGGATTTAATCACGACGTGAGACTCTGGCATATCGGCGGTACTCCCTGGGATAATCCCGAGGCCTGGCGCGAACAGTCCGCATATACCCACGTCAAGAATGTCACGACACCGACCTTTCTCATCCACGGCATGAATGATTTCACAGATACAGAAGCACAAAGTATGATATTCTTCACCGCCATTAAAGATATCGGTAAAGCCCCTGTTCGATACATCCGTGTTCCTCGTGAACCTCACGGATTCAGAGAACCGCGTCATCAGCGCATCAGGGATATCGAAGAGATCAAGTGGATGCAGAAATATATCTTGGGTGTAGATTGGAAACCATGGGAACGTCCCAAGGAAAAAGAAGACGACGAAGAAAAGGACAAAAAAAAGCAGAACTAAACGTAAAGGTTTCCATCCTCCTCAGTTAACCTGAATTATTCACGAGTCGAGGTTGCCGTATAGGCAAGGCGCAAAGGATGCAGCTGTAGTCATCTACCGCAAATCCTTTGCAACGAAGCATATACGGTGAGATCGGCTCGCCTGAAAGGTAAAAAATGCCGATTATGAGTATTAAGCACATTGAAAACGGAAATGTCAAGGTGATTTACTGGAAGAATAATGTAAATGATTGATA
>CAZXJE010000141.1:0-8792 GCA_964640835.1 uncultured Eubacteriales bacterium | reverse complement strand
CAGCTTTTATGAATAATTCATCTAAAGTGGAAAGGATCTTTATAGGAATATAGTCTCATTTAAAAGCCATAGCACATTTTCCAGCAACTTCTGACATCACTCTCTCGTAGATAGTAATATACAGATGAAAAACTGAATTCAGAAAATGGCTAAAGAGATCAACAGAATAAATGCCAGGCCTCATGGATACAGGATCACATATCTCCCCCCTGCTTGGCGTGCATTTATCACACTTTGTGAATCGATCCAATATGGTGAGATAGAGAAACTCAACATTCAAGATGGACTTCCCTCCCTGGCAGAAGAGGTAAGGAAAAAAACAAAATTCAATAAAAATTGAGCCCAATGGTAGAGAATCCAGAAAAATTTCATCTTCCCAATGGCCAAAGACCTCTTCAAGGCCTTTCACCCGGGGAGATCTTTCAATTCTTCAAAGATAATCCTGAGAGCTTCTTCTCTCGGACAAAAGTGAAGAAGGGGGAATTTTATGAGGTCTTTTTTGATTTTTTCATCGATTATTTCTACATGCAAGAAAATATCGACTTAAAAGACTTTATGAATTCCTTGGAGAGGGCCATACTGGTCAAGATGCTGGGCAGATTCAACGGCAACCAAAAGGACACCGCAACATTCCTCGACGTTAACCACACAACGTTGAATCAGAAAGTGAGAAAATACAAAATCAGTTTTTTTAAAAGTCCCATCGAAGGTTAGAGAGTATTCCACATGTATATCGGAGAGAAATTGGATCAAGATGCAAAAATTTCACAATTTCTGCAAAAAAATCTTAAAATGGTATATTTTTTGCAGTATTGATTGACAGATTAAATGGTTGGGGAAATAGCTGTGAGGAGACAAGAGAATGAAAATCTCGATGCTATGGAAAACAACCTTGACCGTGGTCTTCGCCTTTACTAGCTGCCAAAGCTTCGATTTGGAAGTCTATCCAGATGTAAATATTCACTCCCGTCCAGGATATATCAGTTCTGTGAGTAAAAGCTCTATTGAAGGCTTATTGGCAGAGATATGGTATTCAAATTTTCTGAATAGAAACGAGTTGAACGAGGCTGAAATTCTCAACAACAATTATGGAATTTTCGGCGAAAAAAGCGAGTTCGCTCAACAAACACACGGCCGCGCTTGCTTCATTATAGAAGAGGGTTATACCGATATTGTGCTGCTGAATAGAAAACTCTTTCCGCATCTCGAACAGGGTAGGGACGGAAAAGCAAAAGCCACAATGCGAGACAAAAAAATCATCACAACGCTTATTCATGAGTTGTTCCATGATTTTTGGTACAACACGCTCGATTTTCAAAAAAGGTTTATGTTCTCAACCGAAGCAGAAATCTTTTTCAGGGAAATCGAAATGATAAGATCACAGCAAGATAAACTGGATTTTTTAGAAGATATCGGCTATGAAGTTCCCAAGGAGAGAGATTTTCAACCCTTTGAAGAGCTCCAAATTGTAAAGAAAAATTATACGGATGAAAAATTTTTTGGCACAGAACTCTATTCGATCATTGCGGATAGAGCATTTTCAGGAAAAATTATCATTCCAAAACCGTTCAGAAAATTCTACAACGGTATTATATCCGAATTCATTCTTGATAAAGGATTTATCTAAGTAGAGATTAAGATGAATGTTCGTAAATGGACGACGATTGTTTCACTAATGGACATCTCTAAACACAGATCCAATTTCCAGGGATTTAGTCTGATGATAGGAATTTGGCATATTTTTTGCTGAAGTTCTTAGAAGAAAGAATATTTGTGAAGGGAAAAGAGTGATTCGATGACATAGAGACGATTTTTGGTAGCGGCTGACTGAAACATAAGAGGCTGTTTGAGACGATTTAAGTCTCAGGCAGCCTTTTTTTTTGGAGGTCAGAAATTCTAATGACCACCCGCAACTAAAACAGAGGAGAAGGAAGATGAAAAGAAAATCAATCCCCATAATGATCTTTGCAACTCTCCTTGTTTTTTCGTTTTTTTCATCGTCCAAATCTTTAGATGCAAAGAGGCTTCATGAGGCAGCTCAAAGGGGAGATATCGATTTGATGAAAGAGCTCCTCGAAAAAGATCCAAAACTCGCAAACTCGCTCAACGATAACGGCTGTACTCCTCTCCAATACGCTGCTTATTCCGGAAAACTGGAAGCGGCACGATTACTGATCGAAAAAAAAGCCGATGTGGATGAGAAGGGAATCCACCACGGATGGACACCACTCCATCTAGCAGCCATGAAGGGCCACAGGGACATCGCTGAACTTTTAATAACCCATGGGGCAGAGGTCGAGGCTAAAGACAAAAAAGCGAACCTCCCCCTCCACATTGCCTCTTCCAGGGCTCACAGAGAAGTGATCGAACTCCTTTTATCTCAAGGAAAATCGATAAACGCCAGGAATAATTGCGGTCTAACGCCGTTGCACATGGCTGCATCAGGAGGTTACAAAGACATCATAGAATTGCTGATCCAACACGGAGCAGATCCTCATATTAGAGATCATGCGGGCCAAACCTCGCTTCATGTGGCCTCTTGGAATGGACATGCGGCGATCGTTGGCAAACTGATCGCAGAGGGTTTGGATGTGAATGAACAAGATAGAAAGGGAGACACACCGCTCCATCTTGCAGCTTTCAGCGGTTATAAGGATGTGATCGATTCACTAATCGTGAATGGAGCGAGGATAAATATCCGAGACAAAGCCGGTCACACTCCGCTCGATCATGCAAAAAAAGTCGGCCGCGAAGAGATCATCGGAGTTCTTCTCGCGAAAGGCGCTTCGACCAGCACAAAAGACAACGAGGGAAACAGGTAAAGGTCCTATTCCCCTCGAAGACAACTGGGTTGATTTAGAAATTCACAGGCGTATAAGACGCACATTTACTACAAAAAGATTTTCCCTTTATTCCAACCAGATCTTGACGATCTCATCATCTTCATAGACTTCGATAAGCGCCATCGGGCCCACTTTTTTCAACTCTGCAAAAAGCTCTTTTAGGTCGATATCGTACTCATCCCGGTCGATCCTCAGATTTTTATTATCCGCACATTTCATGAAAAGCTCGACCAAAGAGATCGGCAGTGTGATCTTGACTTTATCCTTTTTGGTTTGAGCGTCCGTAACAAGAACTTTAAACCACTTGGCCTCTTTACCGGGATCATACTGAGGATTGTCTTTGACAGCCTTTTTGACAGCTTGCAAGTCATCGTCGCTATCTGCGAACACTAATCCCGCACTGAAAAAACCCGTTAAAATTAAAGCTAATACAAAAATTGTGATTCTTTTCATTTTTTGCCTCCTTGATTTTAGTCTATCCATATCTTGATAACAGAGTCTTCGCTCTTTATCTCTATGATATTTCCTTTGACTTTGGTGAGTTCCCGGATGATCTTACCCAGGTCATATCCTTCTCTTCTCATGCTCTCCTTCTCCTCCTCGGGAATTGCAGCAAGGGCAAGGTCCGCCAGAGCCCAGGGAATGTCCAGTGAAAGTTTGGCTTTTTTCGTCCCCTCTTCGTAGGCACGAATATGCAGCATTTTCGCTTTTCCCTCGTATCTCTCCTCCTCAAAATCCTTGAGTGCATCGGGATCTACCCTTAATACGGCAATCTTTGCTCTGTCTTTGAACTCGTCGTCCTTTTCCTCTTCCAGGATCTCCATCAAAACAGGAAGTCCTTTTCTTGCCGTTTTTTTATCTCTCGCATAGCTCAGCTTAAACGCAGCCATGTATTTGATTATCCTGTTCGGACTCGAAAGCCTCTTCTCTATCTCCTTGACATAGGATTTTTTGCCCTTGTCATAAAGTTTGAAAGAAAGCTCGATGATGGAAACCTCAGACTCTTCAACCAACTGTTCGTTGTGTTCATCCAGCTGAATGTAGTCTTTATAGGCCTTTAATGCTTTCACCTCTTTTCCCGGTTGTTCTTGCAGGCATTTTCCCAGGTAAAAAACCGCCTGGGAATGCCATGCGCTCTCCGGATAATTTTCGATAAGCTCTTCCAATTTGTCCTGTGCTTCTTCCCATTGCTTGTCAAAAATGTGTATTTTTGCATTTTGGAAGAGTTTCTCATCCGGATCGACCTGGGTATAGCCTTGCAGGACAAAAGAAACGCAAAAAATTATGATTAAGGTTATGCCAGATTTTTTCACTTTATACCTCACTTTTCTCTAAGTCTCTCTTCAGAAGTTTGATCTTCAAAAGAAGCTGATTATCTTCGATGAGGTCCTGAATATTTTGAAGGTCTTTCTCTGACAGTTGATCACTGATCTGTGTCAATTCAAAAAAGAGGAATTCGATCTGATCGCAGATTTCTTTAGCTTTGGCCATGTGGAACTTATCCAGTTGAGGGTTGATGTATCTCTTCTTGGCGAGTAGATCTTTGGCTGCTTCCGAAGCAAGATCGCGCCGCCATGATTGTGGAGTTTTCTCTGGATATGCCTGAACAAAATCCAAGAGGACGTACTGGCTTTTCTCAAGGTAGTCCAAGGTATCTCGCCTCGCCATCTCAAGCTCTACGCGGTCCAAAAATTCCTGTGACACAGAAAAGCTTCCTCCCCGAGATTCTCTCAGGAAGGATGTCCGTATCACGATCAATGTCGCGAGAGAACCCAGCATAAGCCCCACGAGCAGAGCGGCATAAACAGGCTTGAGCCGGGATTGAACTAAGATCTCCCAAAAACTCCTTCGCGGCGACTGTTGAGGAGGAGCGGATTTATGGTCGAACACAGCATTACTTATCTGGTTGGGAAGGGCATCCCAATCCAGAGATGCCATGGACTCTTCCACATTATCATTCAGGGAATCCGCGGCCCGGACCAATTCCTTTATTCCATGGAGTTCCTCCTGACAATGCGGGCAGATATCCAGATGAGATCGGACCCGCTCTCTTGTATTGTTATCGAGCTCTCCATAGATGAAAGCGACCAGATCCCTGTTGATTCTTTTGCACTTCTCATTCATTTTTTCTCTCCCATATAAGGGGTCATCAAGGCCCTGAGATTCTGTGTAGCCTTGAAGTGGAGGGATTTCACTGTACCCACTGAGATCCGCAAAATCTGTGCGATCTCTTTATATTCTAGGTTGTTGTAATGTTTCATCACAAAAATCATGCGCTGTTTTTCAGTGATTCTGTCTAAACATTCCGCAAAAACTCTTTTTATATCGGAAAAAGACTGTGAATTTTTATCATTCTGAGCAGGCACATTGACCTCCTCGACATCTTTATCACTCCTGTAATCCTTGTTCCGGCTGTAATTTTTCCGGTAATAATCAATACAGAGGTTTTTGGCAATCTGTAAAAGCCATGTCTGAAAATTTTTCTCTGAACGGAACATGTCCACTTTCTGGTAAAGCCTCAGGAATGTCTCCTGGACAACATCTAAAGCATCTTCGTTATTCCGTAAATAGGAATAGGCCAGCAGATAAACTTTCTTTTGGTAAAGATGCGTGATCTCCATGAAAGCCTCTCTGTCACCTTCCTTTATTCTTCCGACCAGAAGAGGGATGCTGTGTGGTTCTGCGGTTCTTGTGACTTCCATCTGTCCTATAGACATTCCTGTATGAATACCAACTCTTTCAATCAAGCCAAATTAAAACTTTACTTTCTTCATCCTCGATCTCGACCAGGAGGCCGGGGCCTAATTTCTCTAGGTCTTTGATATTTCTCCAATCGAAATCATAGTGCTCATCGAATTCAAATCCTTCCTCGTCATCTGCCGCTTTGATCCCGATATCCATACATGTATTCACCAACCAGAAGGGCGCCGAGACTTTGACGAGTTGGCGCTCTGACGCCTCATAGACCAACACTTGTATGGAATCAGCCCTGCCCTCTCTGTTCGGACGTTTTTGGTGAATGGAATCTATCCGCTTGTACGCCGAACTAAAATAGCGGTCTGGATTTTTAACGTTTCTAATGACTCGAACGGTGAAACACCCTGATAACAAAAAAGGGATTAAAATCAACAAAGCGAATTGAGCTGCTTTTTTCATATTTCTCATCGAAATCCTCTAAGGAACAATTTCAATGTTTAGTACGGAAGGAATCCTGAAAAGGTTCACGCACCGATCGCAATTTATAAGTGTCGGAAGTATTCAGAGATAGTTTCGCTCCTGTCAGATTTTTAACGCCATTCACTCATCACTTTCTCGGCGTCTGCGGATCTGCGCACGTTTACCCTTTTTCTGCCTCTTAGGCCTCGACTTTAAAGAAAGTACCACACAACTTTATACTTAACGTGCTCATACAGTCCTCAACGTCCGATTTCGTCGGATTCCCTCAAAGGCGATTTCTGAAGGCTAAATCTTCCTTTATGTCGCTTAACTCATCTCTGAATACTATGTACAAGAATGAGAGCTTGAATTGCCCCAATAAAACTAAAGCACTTTTTTTACTCAGATCAAGAGTAACGGACCCATTTGAGGATTTCGCCGAAGCTCGGACGTTTTCCATACATCAAGATCCCCACACGATAGATCTTGGCCACGAGCCAGATCATCAGTACGATCGACAATATGAGCAGGATGATAGAAGTCGCGATCTGTGGAAATGGGGGAAGCAGTACACAAATGCGGAGGAGCATAAGTATGGGAGCGAAGAACGGAATCATAGAGAGCACAACCGAAAAAGAACTGTCAGGACTTCTGATTACAAACATCATGAGCAGGATCGGAACAACCAGGAACATGACAACCGGCATAATGAGTTGTTGGGCCTCCTTTTCCGAATTCACCATAGATCCGATGGCTGCATACATTGTGGCATAAAGAAAATATCCCAGGATAAAGAATAGAACAAAATAGACCAAGATATACGAAGGAATGGAGGGCATTGGGAATGACGCAGCGGCAGGGAATAAACCAGTCAGGATTTTCTTACTGTATCTGGATGCGGCAAGACCGAATAGAGCCCAAATGGCATACTGAGTAAATCCAACAGCAGCGATCCCCACGATTTTCCCTGCCATGAGCTGGAAAGGTTTCAAAGAGGAAAGGACGATCTCCACAACCCGAGAACTTTTCTCTTCGATCACACCTCTTAGAATAATCTGTCCGTAAAAAAGCAGGGTCATGTAGAGGACAAGGACCAAGAAATAGGAGATGATGAAAGTCCCTCCCGCGTCCCTCTCCACGCCCCTTTTTGTAACCTTCTTTGTCGCGAGCGACACGGGCCGCATGTACTCGCTTATCCTTTTCGGATCTAAACCTTCGCCCTTTAGTCTTTTTTCGATCACGATGCTGCTCAAGGCCCGGTTAAAATTTCCTCTTTTGTCAAAATCTGACACATGTTCGGAAACAAATTCTGCCTCTCCGTCCTCAGAGATATCTTGGGGGATAAAAATATAGGCGGAAAGTTCTTTACCTAAGACTTTCTGGTTCAGATCCTCCCTGAGAACTTCCATATCATCTTTCAGTGAGTAGCTTATAAGAAGATATCGCCGGGTTCCATCCTTCAGTTTTTGATCGAGCTTTTGCTCAAGTCCCATAAAGATCTCGCCTGTTTCATCGATAATCCCGATCTTCTCTTGTTGATCGACCGCAATGAACTGAACTACAACTGGCACTACAATAAACGCAGCCATCAGAACTGGGCCTAAAATCGTCCCGATGATGAAACCTTTTGTGCGGATGATCTGGATGTATTCTCTTTTAATAACTGATAGTATCTTTTGCATCTCTCTCCCCCACTTTTTCGATAAAGATTGCGTTTAAAGTCGGTTCCATGACCTCGAACTTGGCGATTCTGATCTTTCCCACAAGTGCGTTGAGCAGTTCTTGAGGATCTGTCCGTTCTTTGAGTTTAATCTCCATAGACTTTCCGTAGTCATCTATTTTTTCGATCTCCGGTAAGCCCTGGATAAAACTGGCATCACCTTCATAATCCAGAACCACTGAATTCTTTCCATACTGTTTTTTTATGAGGCTCAAATTCCCCTCCAGGACCTTCTCGGCCTTGTTGATCAGGCAGATGTTGTCACAGATCATCTCCACTTGTTCCATTCTGTGTGTGGAAAAAATGATCGACCGCCCATTCTTTTTCATCTCCAGCATGATATCCTTTAACAGCTTTGTGTTCACGGGGTCCAGTCCGGAAAAGGGTTCATCCAGAATGATGAGCTCTGGGTCATGTATGACTGTGGAGATGAATTGGATTTTCTGCTGCATTCCTTTGGAAAGCTCCTCTACTTTTTTTTGCTTCCAGTCAGTCAAATCAAACCGCTCTAGCCAAAAATCTATTCGTTTCCGGGCTTCCTGACCCCGGATTCCTTTCAGTTCGGACAGAAAGAAGAGATGCTCTCCTACTTTCATTTTGGGATATAAGCCTCTGTCTTCAGGCAAATAACCGATCCTCTCCTTCATCTTTTCATCGATCTTCCTGTCCAACACTCTGATGGAGCCTTTATCAGGGATGATGATATTCATGACCATGCGGATAGTGGTCGTCTTCCCAGCTCCGTTCGGGCCGAGTAATCCATAAATCGTTTTCTGAGGGATCTTGAGCGATAGATCTTTAACGGCATAGAAATCCCCAAACCTCTTGGTTATGTCTTCAATCTCCAATGCGTTCATCAATTTTACCTCTTAAAATGTTATTAACATGGATGATATAATACATCCTTAAAAAGTTCAGATTCGGATGGGAAATGAATTATTAATAAAAGCTGCTAACAATAAGAGATTGAATTTTTATTCAGTTTTTTTATGTATAAATTGTTAGCAGCTTTTATGAATAATTCAGTTAAGAATAGATTTCTGATATATTAGGTAATTCGATAAGGTAAAAAG
>CAZXJE010000140.1:0-8820 GCA_964640835.1 uncultured Eubacteriales bacterium | reverse complement strand
GTTTCCTCGCTGGGGAAACTGAGCGTGTTTTCGAAATCACCAATTGGGACACTCGAACGTCATTCATCACAGTTTTGGGTATGCTTGCTATGTCACAAAAGAGTTTTCAATTTGTAGTTGGAATGTTAAAATGCATCTTTATAATTCCAAAAGTTTACCAAAATGACTACGCCAAAACTGAGCACAGACAAACCGATGATCCTTCTGACAAACGACGATGGATTCTTTTCAAAAGGATTGAAGATCTTTGCCCTGGCTCTCAAAGACTTTGCGCAGGTTTATATCGTCGCACCCGACCGTGAGATGAGTGCCACCTCTCTTGCCCTGAGTCTTCACAGACCGCTAAGAGTCAAAGAAGTTCAAAAGAATATTTACGCTATAGACGGGACGCCAGCAGATTGCGTGTACATGGCCGTACAAAAATTGCTTCCACGCAAACCTGACCTCCTGATCTCCGGCCCCAACCCTGGGCCGAACCTCGGCCAACAGGATACCGCTTATTCCGGAACCGTTGCAGGAGCACTCCAGGGCACCTTTCTTCAAATTCCCAGTGTAGCTCTCTCTATCCTCCATGATGCAGAGAAAATTTTTCACTATGAAAATGCCATCAAAATCGCACTCGTATTGATCAAAAAGATCTTGAATACCCCTCCCGAAGAAGGTATTACATTAAACATCAACATCCCCCCTCCTCCTGTCAGAGGAATCAAGGTAGTCAAACTCGGACAGAAGAGATACAACCCTGAGATTATCGAAAAGACCGATCCAAGAAATCGCACATACTTCTGGATCGGGACTGGACAACCCAAAGCCATTGGCGATAGAAACAGCGACGTCAAAGTCATCAAAGAAGGGTACATCACTGTTACGCCACTTCATACAGATAAAACTGACTACGCCTCAGTCGAAAATGCAGGTTTTCAGAATATATTCCACTCTTTAAACGATGAAATTCTTTAAGAAGCTTTATGACTGGGTCCTTCACTGGGCAGAGACACCCTACGGCCCTCTGGCCCTGTTTCTTCTTTGCTTTGCAGAAAGCTCCGTCTTTCCCATTCCCCCCGATCCCTTGTTGATCGCTCTCTGTTTGGGAGTGATCAAAAAGTCCTGGCGATTTGCATTCATCGCATCTGTGGCTTCTGTATTGGGAGGTATGGTGGGTTACTTGATCGGATACGGGCTGTGGGATGCGGTCAGTTCCTTTTTCTTTGAGTATATACCAGGATTTTCAGCAGAAAAATTCCAGGATGTTTTAGGCCATTATCAGGATCAGGGTTTTCTCTATGTCTTTCTTGCAGGACTAACGCCCATCCCCTACAAGATCTTCACAATTGCCTCAGGCGTGTTCAAGATGAATTTTCCGCTTTTTGTCCTCGCCTCTACCGTAAGCCGTTCGCTCCGTTTTTTTGGCGTTGCCGCACTCTTCTGGAAATTCGGTCCCTCGATAAAAGTATTTATCGATAAATATTTTAACATTCTAGGTTGGGCCTTCTTCATCCTTCTATTCGGGGGATTCCTCGTCATCAAATACCTCATTTAATGCCCAAAGGTGCCAATGCGCGCTCAATCCATAGGAATACATCTCGAAACGAAAATCAGACGACTGGAAGAGGCTTTAGAAAATCTTGCCAGCCATAGAAAAGAGTGCAGGTTGTGCCCAAGAGAATGTGGTGTAAACCGAGCCAAGGGAGAGATGGGATTCTGCAAAAGTGGAAGCCTTGCCTCAATCTCCCATGCTCTTCTGCATTATGGAGAAGAGCCTGTTCTGAGTGGCATCGAGGATTGTCAAGGAGAGAGGGCGCCAGTGCGTTCATGTGGGTCCGGAACTCTCTTTTTTTCGGGTTGCCACCTCAAGTGTGTATTTTGCCAAAACTATCAACTGAGCTGGGAAAACTTAGGAGAGCTTGTGTCCGCTGAAGAGCTGGCCGATAGGATGTTGAGCCTCCAGGCCAAGGGTGCTCTCAATATCAACCTGGTCTCCCCCACTCATTTGATCCTGCCGATCCTCGATGCCATCCGAATCGCCACCATCAAAGGACTCCGGCTGCCGATCATCTACAACTCGAACGGATACGAAAAGGCCAGCATCATCAGACATTTAGAGGGAATTATTGACATCTATCTGCCAGATATCAAGTTTTTTTCCAACGGCTTGGCCAAAAGCCTGTCGGGAGTCTCTGATTATTTCGCATACACTCACTCAACGGTGAGCGAGATGTACATGCAAAAACCCATTCTTGTCCTAGAAGAGGAGGGAGTAGCTAAGGAGGGGCTTATCATCCGGCATTTGGTCCTTCCTGACCATGCCGAGGATTCCCTCGATATACTGGATTGGATAGCGCAGAACCTGTCCACATCTGTGTGTTTGAGCCTCATGAGCCAGTATCAGCCCTGTTTCAATGCCCCACCAGAGTACAAAAAAAAACTTTCGGTTAAAGAATATTCCCGGGTATTGGATAGAGCCCAAAACCTCGGATTCAAGACAATCTTCTTTCAGTCTGAGCCATCAGAACTTGAGGAATCTCTCACTCCTGATTTTTCCCGGAAAAATCCTTTCCATTGGAAAGGTTAAGTGATTAAAATAAAAGGCATCATCAAGAGACATTTATTCCAAGCGTAAAAGAGGCAATCAAATGAAACGAACATGTTTTGTATTTCTGATCTTAGTTGTCCTTAATCCTGCATTTTCAGAACAAAAAAGTCCATCCGTGAACATAGAGGATTTGACATGGCTGGAGGCGGAAAAGGTTCTAAGGACCTACGAGGTGGTCCTTATAGCGCTGGGGGCTAGGACAAAAGAACACGGGCCACATCTTCTGCTGAAGAATGATTTCCTCATGGCCGAATACCTCAGGGACCGGGTCATTCACGAAGTCCCTGTGGCTGTCCTTCCCACTCTTCAGTATGGCTACTACCCTGCCTTCCTTGAATATCCTGGATCTGTATCCCTTAAGGCCGATACGTTCACAAATGTTATTGTTGATATCTGTATGTCTATGCATGGCTACGGAATTCGAAAGTTCTACATCCTCAATACGGGAGTCTCCACACTCCGTCCCCTTGAGAGTGCGGCAGAAGAACTCAAGAGAAAGGGTGTGATCCTTCGGTACCTCAATATCTTGGAAGCTGACAAAAAAATCCCATCTGGATACTTGAAACAGCAAGGAGGAACTCATGCTGATGAAGGAGAGACATCCATGATGCTCTACATCTCTCCAGAGTCTGTCGACATGAGTAAAGCCGTTAAGGATTATGACGCAAGGCCCAACAGAAGAGGATTGACGAGAGACCCAGAAGGATCTGGCCATTACAGCCCCACGGGAATATGGGGGGATCCGACTCTAGCAACTCGGGAAAAGGGAGAAATCATTGTGGAGACCACAGTCAAAGAGATCATCAAGGAGATCCAGGACCTCATCAACCTCAAAATAGAGCAATAGGAATCGAAATGAAAATATTATTAACGTGCAAAGAATTTCCTCACTCAAAGGTGATCGGTGGTCCCATCATCATATACAACCGCTTAAAGTACCTGTCCAAAAAACATCTCGTCTCCCTAGCTGCATTTTCCCGGGAGGGAGATGAGAAATACATTTCCTCGGTGGAAGGATATTGCCACGATCTGAAACTCATCCCTCTTCCTCCGAAACGCTCTCCATTAAAGACTGCAAAGGATTTTTTCTTTTCCCCTGTTCCCCATTATTTTCTCCGGGTCCACGATTCTCCCGAGATGTCCAAAGCGATCGCAGACATGGTCGCTAAAGACCAGTATGACTTTGTCATCGGGGAATACTCGGTGATGGGCCGGTTCATCCACAAGAATCCTCTTCTTCCACCAGTCCGTCGAATCATTTCAGTCCATGAATGTTATTATCTAGCTCGTCTGAAAGACTACCGTTTTCACAAGTGGGGAAGGAAAAAGCTTAGAGAGCTCATCAATCTGAAAGGACTGAAGAAATATGAATTTGATATGTATGCCCAAGCTGACAAAGTCCTCACGCTCACTCCTCAAGGAAGGGACAAGCTCCTGGCTATCCGCCCTGACCTGGATATCTCTATCGTCCCTCACGGTGTAGATGAGGAACACTTCTCATATTCAGATCCCAGTGAAGGGAAACAGAGTGTCGTTTTTGTTGGAAACTATCTTCATTACCCGAATGTGGATGCCGTACTCTATTTTCACCAAGAGATATGGTCAAAAGTGAAAGCTATTTGTCCAAAGTTGAAATTCATTATCGTGGGGCAAGCTCCCCCACCGGAAATACAAAATCTGACCCAAGACGAGTCCATAACGGTCACTGGCAGAGTGGATGATGTAACCCCCTACATCCGAGAGGGGCAGATTTTCATCTGTCCAGTCCGGTTGGGAGGTGGATTCCGGGGAAAGATCCTGGAGGCCATGGCAGTGGGCAGACCGATCGTGTCCACGTCTCTCGGGGCAGAGGGCATTCCCAGCAAAAACGGCGAAAATATCATTATCACCGACGATCCAGAGGATTTCGCTGTGGGCATAGAAAAGCTCCTGAAAGACAGAGATCTGTACGAAAGGATCCGTCAAGCTGGAAGAAAACTCGTTGAGGAGAAATACGCTTGGGCAAAGGGCGTCGAAGTTTTGGAAGGTATTCTTGAGGAAATGATGAAGTCCCCTCCAAGATAAGGTTATATATGAATAATTTACCTGAATTATTCACGATCCGACCCGCCCCACCCTAACATTAAGGTCGCAAAGGAGAGGCAGTGGCCCACGAAGCTGTAGTGAACTACTGCGAGTGGGCTACAACGAAGGCTTTGTAGTGAGATCAGCGGGTAGGTTGGGTCGGCGCCCGTAGGGTAAAAGATGCTGCCAATAAGATATTGAGTGCTTTTAGAGTGTAAATTTGGCAGCAGATTTTATGAATAATTCAGCAAGGAGATAGGCATGAAGACAACTATGGTAATCCCCAGCTATTGGGGAAGGAAAAAAGAAGAAGGATGGAAGAGCACGGATTCTGTGTACGACCACCCCACGCATTTGGATGGTGAAGGAACACTGCGCCGTGTTCTGGAAAGCCTGACTATTCTCGAAAATAAAAACTTTGACCTGGTCGTTCTCGGTGTGGCAACAGCAGAGGACATTCAGGAAGAAATGGAAGAACGGCTGGAGGTCATCATCAAAGAAACAAATCCCGCTGTTCCCACACATCTCTTCTCTTACACTCGATTAAAGCACATCCATACTCACTTGGCACAGAACGACCGTGACGATCTCATCCCTCTCCTGCAGCTGGATGGTTACTCCAATGTGAGAAACCTGTGTGTGTTCGTACCCCATCTTTTGGATTCAGAAGTATCCGTTCTCATCGATGACGATGAAATATTCGAAGATCCCCAGTTCATGGACAAGGCGAAGGAACACATTGGCCGTACTATTGGAGATGACAGAGTGCTTGCGGTTGCAGGTTTTTACATAAATCCTGACGGAGATTATTTCCTTCACAAAGAATTTTTGCATTGGATGACGTACTGGGATAAATTCGACTGTATGAACCGCGCGTTTGCAGAGATCATCGAGAAAGAGCCACGCCTCATAGTGACGCCTTTTGCATTTGGTGGAAATCTGGTCATTCATCGTGACCTATCTAGACTTATCCCCTTTGATCCTTCTATTCCCAGGGGTGAAGACATTGATTTTCTCATTAATGCAAGGATGTTTGGGTTTAAAACTTATCTGGATAACACCCTCTCCATCAAACATGACGCCCCCCCCAAAACCTACCCTGTATGGCGAAGGGTACGCGAAGACATCCTTCGCTTTGTCTTTGAAAAAAACAAGCTTGACTCCCAAGAAGACATCCAGGATATGGTAAGAGTCTCAGCCGAAAATCTCGATCCTTATCCCGGGGAATTCTTGAAAGACGACCTGGAAGAGAAGGTATTTTGGTCAAACCATATGCTCGCCATCGATTACCTTAGTCAGCGTGAAGACAAGGCGGCCTCAGAATGTCTGGAAAACATCTCTCTAGCCCATAAAGGCCTTAATTCCAAAACGAACTCATTTCAAGATCTGTGCAACCTACAGAAAAAGTGGAAGGGCCTAATGGATTATTTTTCCTCAGAAAGAGTTGCCCGTGAGGTCTGCAGGCAGATTCATCTTCCGAGGGAATAATTCGCTTTTTCGATTTTGTTTTTTATCGGGGAAGTTTACTGCTCGCTATTCCAAGAGTCTGAGCTAGCTCACGCAGCTTGGACTGGATCCTCAAGATATTTTCCGGTCCCATACGAAGGAGATGCTTCTGCGATTGACTCAAGCTCTCAAGCTCAGGATCCACAATCGCATAGGATATGATCTTTTTCTCCAGAAAGATGTCTTTCACTACGGGAACCTTGAGAAGCTCTACAAAAGCCCGAGTTAGAGTGTTCTGAAAATCCGCATCTGGATACCCCAGGTCTTTATACGCCTCCTGAATGACCGGTTTCAGCTGCTTGTAAAGTCTGACTGTGCCTTCGGTGTCCAAAGAATCGAAAACTTCAGCAACGGAATTGTAACGGTCATAGGAGGCGGGATCCATATACGTTCGGCCGTTTCTTTCCACCACATGAAATCCTTCCGTGAGAGTAAAAAAATCGACTTGGGCGCGAGGACTTTGGCCATTGGCGATATTGTCTACTCCAGCCACGAACTTCAGGATTAGATCATTCGTCTTGGCCCAATTTGTAAGTTGGGGACTTGATGTGATCCCTTTGATCAGGTCGCGGATGACTGGATCGCTTTTGTTCAGATCAACCTGGAGGGGTTCCACCGCCTCTGTCTCCGGAGCTTTCTCCTCGTCTTCTGAGGCCGAAGGCACTGCCTGCTCCACAACCTCATCGGCTTTCGGTTGTTCTCCGCCCCTATCCAGAATGAAAAAATAATAAATAGCGATAGCCAGAACAACCAATACAATAAAAATAATCCCTGCGAGTATAACTTTTTGCTTTTCTTCCATATCCCTGTTTTAGCCTCTTTTTATATTTTAAAGCTTTCACGGCACAAAAAAAAGAAACAATTTTTTTTTATCACTTTTCCGGCAATTTTCTTGAATCCCATTTCGATTTTTGTCATTTTAACCTGGATTATTCATAAACCGAGGCCAACCCACTCAACCCTTACATTAAAGTGGAGGCGTTGGCCCATGAAGCTGTAATATTATACCGCGAGCCGTCCCAACCTAACCCGGGGCGCAACGAAGCAGACGTAGTAAGATCGGTGGGTTAGGTTGGGTCGGCGCCCGAAGTGTAAAAAACGTCGATGAATATAAAAAGATTCTTCTTGAAAAGTTTTTTCAACAATGTCAGGATGAGCTACTGGCATTGTTGAAGTAAAAAAAGCATCGACGTTTTTTATGAATAGTTCAGGTTTCTTTTTTAAAGACTAAGGAGGACTTTATGGGAGGTTTATTCGGTGTTGTCTCAAAACAGGATTGTGTCTTAGATCTCTTTTATGGGACAGACTATCATTCTCATCTAGGAACAAAACGCGGGGGACTTGCCGTGAAGTCCCACGACGGATTCACACGATACATCCACAGCATAGAGAATGCACAATTCCGGTCAAAATTCGAGGATGACATCACCAAACTTAAAGGAAATAAAGGCATAGGCATTATAAGTGATAATGAAGACCAGCCTGTCCTCATCCGGTCCCATCTGGGCAACTATGCCATTGCAACCGTCGGTGTCATACAGAATGCGGATGAACTCGCAAGGAAAGCGTTCGAGAGGCACGCCACACACTTTGCAGAGATGAGTTTTGGCGAGGTCAATCCCACAGAACTCGTGGCAACATTGATCAATCAGGAGACGTCTTTTGTTGACGGCATACGAAACGCCCAGGATGCGATCGACGGTTCGTGTTCTATGCTTCTCTTGACCGAAGACGGGGTTTATGCCGCGAGAGATAAATATGGAAGAACACCAATCGTGATCGGTCAAAAATCAAGCAGTTTTGCAGCAACCTCAGAGACATGCGCCTTTCCCAATTTAGATTATGAGATCACAAAATACCTGGGTCCGGGCGAGATCGTACTCATATCCGAGGAAGGGATCGAATCAAAAAAACCGCCTGGAGACTTGCTTCAGATCTGTGCCTTTCTCTGGGTGTACTACGGATTTCCCGCTTCATACTATGAAGGCATCAACGTGGAGAGTGTCAGAAACAGATGTGGAGCATTTTTGGCTCAAAGAGAGGATTTTTCGATAGATCTCGTCGCAGGGATTCCAGATTCAGGCACCGGACACGGACTGGGTTTTGCCAGCGAAGCGAGGATTCCCTTCAAGAGGCCATTTGTTAAATACACGCCGACATGGCCGCGGAGTTTCATGCCACAAAAACAAGATATCAGAGATCTAGTGGCAAAGATGAAACTCATCCCGATCAGAGACCTGATCGAGAATAAGAAGCTACTTTTCTGTGAAGACTCCATCGTAAGAGGCACACAGCTCCAAGACACTATCCAGAGACTGTATGAATTTGGCGCTGAGGAAGTCCACATGCGTCCCGCATGTCCTCCTTTGATATTCGGATGTAAGTTTTTGAATTTCTCCAGATCAAAGTCTGAATTGGATCTGGCTGGACGAAGAGCTATCCAAGAGCTCGAGGGAGATGCCAAAGTCGAGCTGGAAGAATACGCGGATACAGCATCGGATAAATATAATACGATGATCAAACAGATCGAGAAAAGGCTCCAATTGACCTCCCTCAGGTATCAGAGGCTTCAGGACCTTGTTAAAGCCATCGGACTCCCCAAAGAAAAATTGTGCACTTACTGTTGGGACGGAGTCGATTCCCGTTGAATAATTCAT
>CAZXJE010000139.1:0-8844 GCA_964640835.1 uncultured Eubacteriales bacterium | reverse complement strand
GTTGATCACTCAGAGCGAGGAGATCAGGATCCATGGAGATGTCGAAAAGGGAAAAAATTTCGAAATTATGCCAGTCGTGACTTCTCTCAAGACTAAAGACTCAAAAATAGACCCAGAGGCCGGTTTAAACCTCAAATGGGGTGTCAGCTCTGATCTTACCCTTGACGTCACGGTCAACCCTGATTACAGCCATATCGAAGCCGACGCCCCGCGTATAGAGGCTAACCAGAGATTTGCACTTTACTATGCTGAGAAACGGCCTTTCTTTCTGGAAGGAATGGAGATCTTCAAGTTTCCCCAGGTCAACTTAGTCTACACGCGCCGCATCATCGACCCATCAGTAGGGGGGAAGGCGACCGGGAAAGTTGGACGTTTCACATATGGATTACTCACGGCCTATGACCTCAATCCTACAGAGAATCTCTGGGAAGTCTCCGAGAATGGGGCCGAGCGGAACGAAAATGCCCTTTTTAACATATTCAGGATGAAGGCAGATGTTGCACCGGGTTCATACTTGGGATTTTGCCTCACAGATAAAAAGATCAACGGATCTTTTAATCGTGTGGCTGGTGTGGATGGGCAGCTCAAGTGGAAGAATAACTTTTTCTTCTCCTTCCAGGCTATAGGATCAAAAACCAAGTACGACGACCGGGAGACAGATGTTGTCCCTGCACTCACTGCAGAGGCGTCCTATTTTTCGAAGTACTGGGGGGCCGGTGTCTCCTGGCAGTCTATGCACCCGGACTTCGAAGCTTCTGCAGGATATGTCAATAGAGTGGATTACACTAGGTTTGTCGGTTATTCCTTTTTTAACTTCTATCCTGAAAAGGCTTTCATGAACCAGATCAGGTTGAGCGTAAATGCCGTTCAAATGTACGAATATTTTGGAAACACTCTATCCGATCAATGGGTGAGCGGGAACGTTCATCTCCGTTTTACCGAATTCAATCAGATGAACATCACGTACAGGAATTCTATGGAGAGGTACGAGGGAATCGATTTTCGCAAGAATGTGGTGAACCTCAACATCGATTTCAGTTTGATCGGATGGCTTCCATTCGGAGCCTACTTTCAGACGGGCGATAGCATTTACTATGACCCTGAAGATCCCTATCTTGGATACAGCAATACCTATGGGATCTATTTTACTTTTAAACCGAGCAAGAGGCTTCAATACTCTCTTGATTTTACGAAGCAGACCTTTTGGAATAGAAGAAGTGATGAGCAAGTCTATGATATCAATGTCGTGCGCAACCGTTTGACCTACCAGATCTCCAAAACGCTTTCCCTTCGTGGCATCCTCGATTACGACCATTACGACAAAGCCGTCTACGGCAGTTTTTTAGTGAGCTGGGTCTTGAGGCCGGGAACCGTGTTCTTTTTTGGCGTGGACAACAACCTGTTGAGGGACGAGTTCGGCAATTATACCCAGGACGACTACAGTGTGTTTGTTAAGTTTTCCTACTGGTGGCGGATCTAGCCTTTCACCATCGCACCGGCGATCTCATTCCCTGTCGCTCATGAGATCAGAAATGTTATATCGTACTCTTGAGAATCGTAGATCTTTAGGATCGCAGTTTTGTCCTTCAGTTTGATCTTATATTCTTCCCATTCTTTGCCGGTCTTGTGATCCAGGAACCTTTTTCTATCGATAATTTTTTCGATAGGACACTCTTCATGACCGAAGGTCACAGACCTGGGGGTCTCCTCCCCCTTATAACCTGAGTGAAACTGGACTCTGACTTTTCTGGATCGATCTTTCATGGGCCTCAGCACCGCGTGATACGTGGGTATGCTGGTCTTTGCCACATTGTATGCCTCTTCGATCTGTCTGTCAAAATCCTGATTTTATAAATAATTCATATTGAGGATGGATTCTTCATAAAAGATGCTGACAATAAGATATTGAGTTTGTTTTGAATATAAATGTGTCAGCAGATTTTATAAATAATTCAGGTATAATAGGGCCATGAGTTTAAGATTTCTATCGGAGACAGATGAATTCAAGAGGTTGAGGAATGCTCTGAATCGGGGAGAGAAGGGATTTCTGGTTTCTGGGGTTGTGGATGCGGCAAAGGCATTTTTCCTGGCAACACTGCTTATGAATACGGAAAAAAAAATCGTATTCATCCGGCCTTCTAGCCTCTCTCTCTCCAAGGTTCTGGAGCAATGCCAGTTCTTTCTATCGCAGTTTTCGAAAGATCTTAAACTCGGTGTTCTCCCCCCACTCTCGGAGGATCCGTATCAGGAAGTTCCGCCTTCGCTGGGATCTATCTCCTTAAGGATGAGATTTTTTTACGGTTTGACCTACAGCAAACCGCAACTTATCGTGACCAATCTTTTCGGTCTTCTTAAACCCTTCCCACATCCCGAAAGCTTAAAGGATTTCTTCACAGATATTGAGGTAGGACAAAGGCTGGACCGTGACAGCCTGCTCGAGATCCTGATAAGGTACGGATACACTCAAGAAGACATCATCAATTTGCACGGAGAATTTTCCTGGCGGGGTGGGATCGTTGATGTGTTTTCTCCCTGGGAGGCTTTTCCATTCCGGATCGAACTCAGCGGCGATGAGGTCGTCTCCCTCAGAATGTTCGATCAGTCTTCGCAAAGGTCAAAGACAAAAATCGACAGGCTTATTTTCCCTGCACTTCGAGAATTCCCGGGAACTCCAGTTTTCCTCGAAGAGTGGACCCGATTGGCTCGGCAAAAGGAAAGTCAGCCATTCTTAAAAGACCTCAAGGAAAAAGCGGAGAGCCTGAAGAAGGGAGAGATCTTTCCATCATTCTCTTTTTTATCCCTACTCCACGGGGAGCGTTTCTCCTCTTACAAGAGCTACCTGAAGGACTATCTTTTTGTCATCGATAGCATCGATGATGTGGCCAAAGACTGGGAGGAAACATGCTCGGGACTCCAGGAACAGTTCGATGAAAACTCTGCTCAAAAGAAGTATTCTCTTCCGCCCGAGGAGATTTACCCTTCAGCACTCTGGGATCAAATCAGGGAGGATTCCATCAAACTGGAAGAGCTTGTTTCACTGGACGGCCAGGAGGTGTTCCATTTTCCTTTTCAATCAGGCACTCGTTTTGCCAATAAGATCCCTTTTTTCTTGAAGTACATGAAAAAACTCCAGAAGCAGAGGGAGAGAAGTTATGTTTTTCTGGCAAATGAAGGAGTGCGCCAGAAATTTGCCGGCCTGCTCTCTCAGTATATGATCCCCCATACGGAGGCGGCAGATCCTTCCACCCCTCCCCGTGAAGGAGAGGTGAGCCTTCTCATCGGAGACTTTCAGCACGGATTCAGTTATCCGAGTGAAAAGATCTCCTGCTTTTCTGAAAAGGATATTTTTACGGAAGAGAAAGTCCTCATAAGCCGGCCTCGGGTCAGAGCGTTTGTCTCCCACTTCCAGGACCTCAAAGCCGGTGATTTTGTGGTTCATACCGATTATGGGATCGGGATCTTCACAGGTCTGATCAAGCTTAGCGTTGATGGAAAGAAGAGAGAATTTATCGAAATTCACTACAGGGATGAGGATAAACTGTTCGTTCCAGTCGAAGACCTCAACCTCGTCCAAAAATATGCCAAATTGGGAACGCATGCTCCAACTCTGAACAAATTGGGGACAACTCAATGGGAAAAGATCAAAGCTCGAACAAAAAAAGCCATAGAAACCATGGCCAAAGAACTCCTCGACCTCTATGCCAAGAGAAAAGCTCTGAAGGGATACAGTTATAGCCAAGAGGGAGAATGGCTCTCTGATTTCGAAAAAACTTTCGAGTTCACTGAGACAGAAGATCAACTCAGGGCGATCCAAGAGATCATGGGAGACATGGAATCTAAATCTCCTATGGACCGTCTTCTCTGTGGAGATGTGGGATACGGCAAGACAGAAGTGGCCATGAGAGCGTCCTTCAAGGCCGTTATGGATGGCATGCAGGTAGCTATTCTCTGCCCGACCACGGTCCTGGCCAGTCAACACCACAAAACGTTCCAGACAAGGATGTTGCTCTTCCCTGTCCGTGTGGAGAGCCTCACTCGGCTCCAGACTCCTGCCAAGCAAAAGAAGATATTGGAGGATGTCAAAAAAGGATTGGTCGATATCGTTATAGGGACTCACCGGCTTCTCTCCAAGGATGTGGAGTTCCGGGATCTCGGACTGTTGATCGTCGACGAAGAGCAGAGATTCGGTGTTGGCCACAAAGAGAAGATCAAGACCATGCAGAGCAACATCGACGTTTTGACCATGACGGCCACTCCGATCCCGAGAACCCTGAACCTCTCTCTTTCCGGGTTGAGAGACATCAGTCTCATCGAGACGGCGCCCAAGGATCGCCTGGCCATCCATACGGTTGTCACCACCTTTCGTTCAAGTCTTATCATCTCTGCCATAAAGAATGAATTGGGACGGGGAGGCCAGGTGTATTTTATCCACAATAAGATCGACGATATCGACACCATCGGCCATATGATCGAAAAATGGGTGCCCCAGGCAAAAGTTGTCACTATTCACGGGCAAATGCCCAGCACGCAGCTCGAGCGCCGTATGGTCAATTTTATCGAACAGAAATCTAATGTTCTCGTTTCGACAACGATCATAGAGAATGGGATCGATATTCCTCTTGTCAACACGCTTATAGTGAACCGTGCAGACCGTTTTGGCCTAGCGCAACTCTACCAGCTGAGAGGAAGAGTGGGGCGGTCGTCTCGGCAAGCCGTTGCCTACTTTCTTGTCCCGCCATTCACGGATCTGACATCGGTGGCTAAGGAGCGGCTGAAAGCTCTTCAAGAGTTCAGTGAACTGGGATCCGGCTTCCGGTTGGCGGCCAAAGATCTGGAGATCAGGGGGGCAGGGAATTTTCTGGGTTCTGAACAGCATGGTTATATGGAGGCAGTGGGATTCAACTATTACATGAATCTTCTTGAAAAGACGATCTCTGAGCTTAAGGGCGAGGAGCAGGAAGATGTAAAGAGTGAGATAAACATGAAGTTAGACATGCGGATCCCAGAAAGCTATTTGCCTCAGATCAACCTCAGACTCAACCTCTACAAGAGAATATCCTCAGTGGAAAGTTTGGAGGAGTTGAGCAGGATAAAAGAGGAGATAATGGACCGATACGGCCCCCTGCCACCCACTGTGATCAACCTCCTTTGTTATGGGACAATAAAGTTTCTCGCGCAGAGGATCAAGATCCAAGGGATCGACCGTATCGGCCGGAAGATCATCATCAAATTTTTTCCCTCCTCAACGGCGGATGTTGCCAGGATGACAGGGCTGTTCGAGAAGTACTCTGGATCGATCACACCGCAGGGCATCATGAGCGTCGAACTCTCTTCGGATGGAGAAGCACAGATTTTGGATGAAACGATATCCATCTTGAAGGAGTTAAGCCAAGTGTAATATAATGAATTGAAATTAAATCAGATGGAGCTTTTGAGATTGAGACATCGTGTTTGCTGTATCTTGTTTCTTGGGCTGATGTTTGCCTTTAGTGTGAGCTGTAAGAAGCAGGAGTCCGAAGAAGGGGTGCCGACTGATAGAGCGAACTCTCTTGCTAAAAAAAACAGTGTCATCCTTAAGGTCTCAGATTCTTTTTACTTCGGCTCTGATTTTGAAAAATACCTTCTGTCCATCGTAGGACAGGAATACAAAGATCTCTCTGTAAGCTCACTCAGTCGCCTTTTTGATGATTTTGTCGATGAAAAGATCCTCCTTCAAGCTACGAGAAACCGGGAAATTTCCCTGACGGTCGTTGAACAAAAAGAATATTTGGCCAAATTGACGAGGGAATCTTGGGCGAACGGGAAGAAAAGCCCTTTGGACGAACTCGATTATGAAACCCTCCTGGAAAAGCTTGTGATCGAAAAATACTTATCCCAACAGATCGATAAGATCGATGTCACTGATGAGGAAGTTAAAGAGTATTATGAACTCCACAAACGAGAATTTTTACGCCCTGAAAGAGTGAGAGTCAGCCAAATCCTTTTAAAGACAGAGGGTAAGGCTGTCGAGATCCTGGAGAAGGTCAAGAGCGCCAGCGGAGAGGCCTTCCGAGAGATCGCACGTGAAGAGTCGAGCGGAGTGGAGGCATCAAAGGGAGGAGCGATGGGTCTGTTCGAGATGGGCCAGCTTCCCTTCGAGATGGAAAAGGTTGTCTTCTCCCTAAAAGCAGGAGAGGTCAGCCCTGTTGTTGAGTCATCTTATGGGTACCATATATTCAGGCTGGATGAGAAATTGGAACCAGAACTGGTTCCTGAGGACAGCGCTTTTTCTGAGATCAAGATCAAAATATTCAACCAGAGGATCCAACAGTCCCTTCGAGGTCATATGGAGAGCTTAAAGTCCCAATTGGATTGGAATTCCTATCCAAACAATCTTTCTTTCAGCTATCAAAGGATCGATCATGAAGAGAGCGAATAAAATAATCGGAGTCTTCTTAGTTCTTATCGTTGCCACCGGCATCTGCGGGCAAGATCTTGTCGAGGCGATCGTGGCTGTTGTTAACGACGATATCGTCACTCTATCCCAATACAAGCAAGAGTATACATCCCGTGTGAGGATGCTGAGAGCACAACTTCAGGGTGAAGAATTGAGCCAGCAGCAGGAGCTCCTAAAAGAAAACCTCCTGGAATCCCTGATCACCGACCTTCTTCTCCTCCAAGAGGCAAGAAAGCTCGACCTCAATGTCGCTGAGCAGGTCAAGATGACTATTGAGAATATCAAGAGAGAAAACAACCTGACATCCGATGAACAACTTCAAAGAGCCCTCGCCCAACAGGGTATCACGTATGAGGATTTCGTAAAGCAGATGGAACAGAACATGCTGAAGCAGAATATTATTTTTTCTGAGGTGGGGAGGAAGATCGTCATAGATGATTCAGAGATCGTGAGTTACTACAAGGTCCATCAGGAAGATTTTATCGATCCGATCGAGTACACACTCAAGATGATCTACATCGCCCAGGAGGGAAAAAGTTCAGAGGAGATCGAATCCAAGAAGGAGCAGATCGACCAGAAGCTCGAAGCGAATGAAGACTTCGGTCAGGTTGCAACAGAGTTTTCCGAAGGCCCAGAGAAGGATTCGCAAGGAGATTTGGGAAGCTACAAGAAAGGGGAACTGCAAGGGGATTTGGAACAGGCCATAGAGGGTTTAGAGGTGGATAATTTGACTCCCTGGCTGAACATGCAGGGTGCGTGGTACAGGTTGAAACTTGTGGAAAAAAAGGACAGACGCCTAAGAGAATTTCAAGAAGTCCGAAAAGAGATTGAAGGATTAATCTTCGAAGAAAGGCAGCAAGAAGAACTGGAAAGATATATGATAGACATCCGTAAAAGAAGTTATATTAAAATCTTGATTGCTAATCCCCCTATCGATTGAGCTGAATTATTTTATGGTATACAGACGGCCGCTGCAATGACTGTCGTCCACATCCCCTTTTTTCCTTTGGCGCTTTGGGTGATGCTCTGCGTGCTGATGGATAAACTGCTGGAGATGCTATAGCGGTTTTTTTCTTCTTCCCAGATCTGCTTAGTGTCGAAAGACTCCCCGAGTGTTGTGGCCAACATATAGGCGGCCAGGTCTGCAGCGTATTCTCCCGCCTCCTTCTCTTTCAGGCCGTATGCATGATGCTCGGAGAGATAACCGTAGTGGTCGCGATCATTGGGTGTGGCTAAACCGATAGATGCAGAGATCAACCGGTGTGCTTCGTTCGTGGCGATATCACTCATCACCAGGAAGAGAATCTGTCCGGGATGGAGCAGTTTAATGCCTTCTTCTCTGGGGATGAGTGAGCATTTTGGGGGGAAAATACTGGTGATCTTGACAAGATTGTAGGGAGCGATACTCGCCTCTCTCAAGGCGATCTCAAGGCTTGCCAGCTTTTCCCTATGTTGGCCCATTCCTTTAGTCAGAAAGATTTTGGATGGTACGATCGTATTCATGCTTTTTTCCTTTCGGATGTTTTAGCCTGTAGTATTCATAAACGTGGGTTGGCCTCAGCTCGTGAATAATCCAGGTGAAATATAACTTAGGGTGACAGCGTTGGAAGTGGAGGTATCAGTTCTCCTGCTTTTTCTCTTCTTTTTTTAGCTCTTTATCCTCTTCGGCCGTTTTTTTGTCCATTCCCACTGGCTCTGGCTCCACGAAGTCGATCCTTCTGGAGATCTCATATTCTCCCATAGGAAGAAATTGTGATCCTTTAGACTGGGCAAAGAGCCTAACTAGAACAGTCTTCCAGTGAGGATTGTCTTTAAATGTGGCCAGTGATTTTCCTTCAACACCATAGTTGCTCTTGAGAATGATGACATCGCTTTTTTCTCCTGGCGGAATGGGGACGTTTCGAATGGCAGCAAGAAATGAATCCCCCAGGTTTTCGAAATCACCCATAAACCGGAAATTGGCGTTGAAATTGATGTACTTGAGTGGTTTATCTGTTAAGTTTTTCACTCTGAAAGAAATGGCGGGGACGAGGATAAGTCGAGGGGGCCATGGTTGGTAATATTTATCCGCCCAGAAAGTGTCCACATCCAAAACCTCAATAGACGCTTCCAGGTCTTCAGCTGTGATCGTCTTCCACAGGCCGGCTTTCTGAAAAACAAAAACAAGGATTACAGCCAGAATGATCACCACAAAAAGAAATCCGAATCTTTTCATGAATCTCCTCCTTGGGACTTAATTTATCATAATCGATACCATGAATTTATTCAACGGAATTCTCTAGCTCGAAAGTATTTCCAAATCCATGATGAGCGATATCCGAGTGTCTCAATTGGTGATTGCGAAAACGATTAGCGGGATAGCAGTGCGGCTCTATTAAAATGTAGGGACCGTTTCCCAAACGGTCCGT
>CAZXJE010000138.1:3256-8864 GCA_964640835.1 uncultured Eubacteriales bacterium | reverse complement strand
ACTTCCAACGTATTCTGGCTGCTTTGGAAAAAATCCATCCCCGGAAGGGAACGCTGCTTGATGTTGGAGCTGCAACAGGGATACTAATGCATTTGGCCCGTGAAAAAGGTTGGGACACCGAGGGCATCGAGCCAAGCTCCTGGGCCGTCGCTGTCGCTAAGGACAAGTACGACCTTACGTTGATGGAAGGGAGCCTCAAGACGGTCACTTTAAAGAGCAAATTTTATACAGCAGTAACTCTAGTCGATTTTATCGAGCACATCTCCCACCCCAACGAAGCAATCTCTAAGATCCATGAGGCTCTTAAACCTGGAGGCACTGTTTGTTTGGTGACTCCGGATATCCAAAGCCTGGCAGCCAGGGCAATGGGGAAAGGGTGGTGGCATTTCCGTCCGGGCCATCTTGCATACTTTTCAAAAAAAAGCCTCTTCACTCTCCTCGAACGATCCGGTTTCCATGTCATAAGATGGAGAAGGTATGCATGGACTTTCAGTGCCCATTACCTTCTTTCTCGTATGAGTTTGTTCCGGTTTTTTGTTAAAAATCCAAGAATGGCTTTGTTTTGGAAGAATATTCCTATAAAATTAGCACTTCGGGATTCATTCGAAGTTTACGCAAAAAAAGAGTACTCCGCATGAGAGCATATCTCAGAGCGATGCGGCTCGGCAGATGGCCGAGAAGCCTCGCCTTATTTGTCGGCAGCGCTGCTTTTTTCTACTTGTACAGAGAAGTCCTGTTTGCCACTGATATCACCTGGGTAGTCCTTCAATCTCTTTATGCATTTCTCCTGACATGGGCGATCTCCACGGCAAATTACATCATCAACGAAATCGTAGACGCCCCCTATGATGTCCACCACCCCACAAAACGAAATCGTCCCCTGGTCAAGGGAGAGATCAAGAAAACTCCTTTTTTCCTCATGGCCGTTGTGATATCAGCGACGAGTTTATACCTGGCGTACCTCCATTTCTGTCCGCCCTTATTCTATTCTTTGTTGGCGCTTCTTGTCGCAGGATTTATATACAATATCAAACCTGTCAGGACAAAGGACATCCCGTTTCTCGATTCCATATCCGAATCCGCCAACAATCCCATCCGTTTTCTGATCGGATGGTTCGCTTTCGCATCTCCGGAAATCTGGCCACCCCTCTCCATTCTGCTGTGCTGGTGGGCTTTCGGCAACTTCCTGATGATCGCCAAAAGGCTCTCTGAATTCCGTCTTTTGAAAGAGCGTGCCGGAGATTACAGGAATTCTCTCCGTAGATACTCTGAGGGGGCTCTGATGTTCGGGATGGCAGCGAGTGCTGTGATTTTTTTCCTCGCTTATATCTATTTTGCTTACACGTTCAAGCTCGAGATTCTGCTTCTCTTTTCGCCCTTCGTTTTTTTCTATTTTTTCCTGTTCTTCCGAAAAACGATGAGAGAGGATGAAGTCATGGAAGAACCGGAACGGCTCTTTATGCATCTTAAATTTGCGCTATATACCCTGTTCCTGATCGCGATTTTTTTCCTCTCCTCGCTCCTGGACAAACCTCTCCACTAGACTTTTTTCCCGGAAAAAGTTGTTTCTATCTTTTTTTTTTGATAAATTATCACCATAAGGGATACTCAATGGATTTAATAGAGGTAACACTAAAGCTTGTGCTGGCCGTGGCTCTTGGCGGACTGATCGGTTTGGAGAGAGAGACAAGCCAGAAGCCTGCGGGATTCAGGACTAACATCCTGATCTGCGTCGGCTCGACAATGATGATGATCCTTGCACAACTCCTATTCGGAGGAGTGGGGGGCAATTCTAACGAAGTCGCTCGGATCGCAGCAGCCGTCATCACTGGAGTAGGTTTCATAGGTGCTGGGACTATCATTCAGGCAAAAGGAAGTATTATGGGGCTGACATCAGCAGCCACGATCTGGGCCGTGGCTGGCTTAGGTCTTGTAATCGGCGCCGGCTACTACGTGATCGCCATTATCTTTTCCAGCATGGTCATCTTGACTCTCTTATTCTTCAGGCGTATTGAAGGTCGCCCGAGAGAAAAACTGCTTTACCGCTATCAGTTAAAAACCAGAGCTGCAAGAGATGTTATCCTCAACATAAAGAAGTTGGCTCTCCACGAAGGAATCAAATTCAAGGAAATCACTCACCGGAAGGATGGAGCTGAATCCGTCATCTCCTTCTCTTTCCCTGCATCGGAAGAAAAGGAGGAAAAGTTTAGTCAGAGCCTGCTGAGCATGGATGGGATCCAAGAAATTAAGATTGATTGATATTAAACTCCTCATCGCCACGACCAATCAAGGAAAAGCCGAAGAGATTAGATCATTTTTAAAGGGGCTTCCCCTCGTTGTGACTTCCCTCCTTGATCTTAACTCAAGGGACATCTATGAAGAAGATAATTCTTCCTTTCTCGAGAACGCCAGGGGGAAAAGCCTCTTCTACGGGCAAAAATGGGAAGGTTTGATTCTCGGTGAAGACTCAGGCTTGGCGATCGATTTTCTCCAGGGTGCTCCTGGAGTTCGATCAGCTCGGTTTTCAGATCCTGGAGCAACGGACGAGAAAAATATCACAAAGGTTCTCCAATTGATGGAAGAAGTGCAAGAGGATGAGAGAAAAGCCCGGTTTGTCTCTTGTTTGGTCTTATCCCAAGGCGGAAAAATCCTCGCAGAGATTACAGGAGAGGTAAGAGGCGTTATCACATCCGCAAAAAAAGGCCAATCAGGCTTTGGTTATGACCCCATATTCTATTATCCCCCGCTGAACAGGACCTTTGCAGAGCTTTCACCAGAGGAGAAGAACACGGTCAGTCACCGCGGCCAGACCTTAAAACAACTGAAGGTCTTTCTCCAAAAACACTACTACTGGACAAACACATAGGGAGAGAGAAGGGGCAATGCCCTTCTCTCATTTTTGTTTGGACCCAACTTCGATCTTATCCTTTATCAGCTTGAACGTTTTTTCCCCGACTCCCCGAACTTTCATGAGCTCTTCGATCTTTTTAAACTGACCATGCTCTTCCCGGTAGTCGATAATGCGTTGGGCTACCTTCTCGCCGATCCGTGGGAGTGTCTGGAGCTCATCCAAATTCGCCGTGTTGATATTGACCTTTTTTGCTGTCGTTTTCGATTGTGCCTGGAGTGGGGATAAAAAACCCAACGCAAACACCACGACCAAAACCAAACCGATTTTCATTCTTCTGCTCTTCATGTTTGTCATGAGAACCTCCTTTCACTTAACCGTATAGCAAGATGGAGGCCAACTGGAGTGAGTTCTATCCTCTTTATTATCTGTTAGTTAAAAGTGTGAAGGATGACGAATCGTCAACGGCTGTTAACAAAAACGCTCATTTTACGACCACCTCTGTTTCCATTTTCACCAGGATCAGACATCGGTATGTCTAAGAGCGAGGGTGGCTTTTTTTGTAGACTTCGATGAGCTGCTTCAAGTCAAGATGTGTATACTTTTGAGTCGTGGCCAGGCTCTCATGTCCCAAGAGCTCCTGGATAACCCTGAGGTCAGCTCCTCGGCTTAAGAGATGGGAGGCGAATGAATGGCGGAGAGAATGGGGGCTGATCTTCCTCCGCATTGCAGAAAAATGGATATATTTGTCCACCACTCTTTCCACAGAACGTGAGGTTAATCTTGCTCCACGGTAGTTCAAAAAGAGCGCACTGTCGTCGATCTCTCCCTTGTGGATTTGGCTCCTCGCACGGATATAGAACGCTAAGCTCTCCTCCGCAATCTTGCCAAAAGGAACAAGCCGTTCTTTCTTCCCTTTCCCTCTCACACGGATGAGCCGTTCTTCAAAATTTATATCTTCCAGGTTGATCCCGACGAGTTCACTCACGCGCAGCCCTGTCGCATAGAGAAGTTCGAGTATGGATTTATCGCGGAGATCGAGAGGCTTGCCCGTTTTGGGGAGATCCAGGAACTCGTCCATGTCTTCCTCCGACAGGAACGAGGGTACGGGCTTTTCCTGTTTGGGTGTGGATACAACTTTAGCCGGATTATCCTCTAACCATCTTTTTCTTATGCAGAACTGGAAAAATGAGCGGATCGCAGCAAGTTTACGCGCTACGGTCGATTTCTTATCCCTCTTCTCGTAGAGCGTGGCTAAAAACCCGCGTAACACGACATTATCTGTCCTCTTCAGGCTGACATTCCTCTCTTTAAGGTAAACGGCGAGCTGCTTCAGGTCTCTTTCATAGCTTGTGATAGTGTGGGGCGAAGCATTCTTCTCATGCTTCAAATAATCAAGAAACGCCTCTAATTCCCTCTTCATTTCTTACCGAGTAATCCAGTCATTTAGTGTTTTGGTCTTCCCAGATCTTCTTAGGTTCCACCGTCTGCTTGAAGGAACATTTCTCATCACTGCAGTACAGATAAGGCTGTCCATTGATAAGGTTTTTACGGAGAACAAACGGTCGCGCACAATTCGGACAGGGCTGGGCGACAGGCTCATCCCATGTCGCATATTTACATTTTGGGTAACTGCTGCATCCATAGAAGATCTTTCCCTTTTTTGTTTTTTTCCGGACTAATGTCCCGCCGCAATCCGCAGGGCAAACAATGCCTGTATCCTTGGTATCCTTTTTCACATACTTACAATTGGGATAGTTCGAACAGGCTACAAAGGCTCCATACTTCCCATGCCTCATAACAAGCTTCGAGCCACAGTCTGGACAATTCTCATCGAGAAGCTTGGCTTCCTTGCGCACCATGCTTTTCTTGTACTGGCAGTCGGGATACCCCGTACAAGCCTTGAACCGTCCAAACCGGCCTTCTTTAATCACCAGTTGCTTACCGCACTCGGGGCAGGCATCCTCTAAAGGGATCCCGCCTTTGGCCTTGATCCCCTCAGCCTTCATCGCTTCATCCAGATCTTTTTCCAGGAGGACATTGTAGGACTTGAGATAGCTCAACCCATCGAGTTCCCCCTCGCTGATTCGGTCGAGCTGGTCCTCCAACCGGGCAGTGAACTTGAACTCCATGAGATCGGGGAAATTAGTGACCAAATAATCCGACAGATAGAGGCCTATTTCGGTCGGGATGAACTTTCCTTTCTCCTTGATGACGTAGTCACGCCCCTGGATTGTGGCGATGATCGGAGCGTATGTGCTCGGACGGCCGATCCCCCGCGCCTCCAATTCCTTGACCAAACTCCCTTCTGTGTAACGGGGAGGGGCCTGGGTGAAATTTTGCTTGGTCTCAAGCTCTAAAAGTTTCAGTTCTTCGCCAGATTGGGCCTTGGGCAGAACATTCTCCTCCTTTTTTGGCTTCGGATAAAGAATCATGTACCCATCAAACTTAACGACTTCACCCTTGGCCTTAAATCGGTACTTTCCCGCCCGGATATCGAATTCTGTCTCATCGATCACTGCCGAGCTCATCCGCGAGGCAAGAAAGCGATTCCATATCATACAATAAAGCTTAAATTCATCGTCTTTGAGATAGGGCTTCACCAGTTCGGGATCACAATCAAAAGAAGTGGGACGGATGGCTTCATGCGCATCCTGGGCCTTTTTTTTATTCTTGTAAATTCTATCTTTTGAAGGCAGGTAATCTTTAGAATAGTACGATGCAATATAATCCCGCGATCGCCTGAGCGCATCATCAGAG
>CAZXJE010000138.1:0-3246 GCA_964640835.1 uncultured Eubacteriales bacterium | reverse complement strand
CAGAGACTCGGACTGAATCTGTCCTCATGTAGGTGATCAGTTCAACTAGGCCCTTATCCCCGATCTCCAGGCCCTCATAAAGCTTTTGCGCCACGAACATGGTTTTTTTGACCGGATAACGCAGGAGACGAAAACTGTCCTGTTGGAGCGTGCTTGTGATGTATGGGGGAGGGGGGGCCTTTTTTTTCTCTCTGAATTCGACATTGTGCAGTACAAACGGAAGCTTCTTGATCTCTGTTGCGATCGCCTCGGCGCCCTGGTCATCCTTGATTTTGACCTTCTTGTCGTCGATCTTCACCAGATTTGACAGGAAGGACGGAGGGTTTGCCGCTTCCAAATGGGCAGCGATCGTCCAGAACTCTTCGGAGACAAAGTCCTTGATCTCTTTCTCTCTCTCACAGATCAACCGCAAAGCGATGGACTGGACCCTGCCCGCGCTGAGGCCTCTTCCGATCTTCTTCCACAGGAGGGGGCTTATGCGATATCCGACCAGTCGATCGAGGATCCGTCGTGTCTGCTGCGCTTTGATCTTGTCCTGATCGAGCTCTCCCACATTCCGGAAGGCCTCTTTAATTCCTTTTTCTGTGATCTCATGGAACAGGACCCGATAGATACTCTCACTCGTGTCTTTCAGGAGAACAGAAAGATGCCAGCAGATCGCTTCTCCCTCTCTGTCTGGATCCGCAGCAAGATAGACCTCCTCTGATTTCTCGGCCATTTTCTGCAACTTTGAAACCAGTTCCTCCCTCTCGGGGATGATCCTGTAATCGGCCTCAAAATCATTTTCAACGTCCACACCCAGTTTTGACTTGGGGAGGTCCCGCACGTGTCCCATAGAAGCACTGACTAGAAAATCGGATCCGAGATAACGGTTCACTGTTTTCGCTTTAGCGGGTGATTCCACAATAACCAATCGTTTTGCCATCATATCTTCCTTTGAAAATTTTTCCCCGGGCTCTGACTGATGTATCCTTTGAGCTCCAGTTGAAGAGAAAGGGACAGGATCTCAGAGACAGAGAACTCTGTTTTTTCGACAAGCTCGTCGACCGGAGTGAGTTCATCGGTCTTTAACAATGCCAGCACTTTTTCCTCATTCGGGTTCACAGGGGGAAGAGCTTTTATTGTCTTCTCTTCCGTCTGAGCGAGAAGTTGATCTTTGAGCGGCGGAGGTAATTCCTCAGCCACATCTTCCCATCTCTCCACAAGTTTGGCTCCTGTTTTCACCAACCAATTGGTCCCCCGGCTGAGCTCTGAGGTTGTGTTTCCAGGAACGGCCATCACTTCTCTATTTTGCTCCAGAGCCAACCGAGCCGTGATGAGGGAGCCACTTCGTTTAGTCGCTTCAATCACTACCACGGCCAGCGATAATCCACTGATGATTCTATTCCTCATAGGAAAATGATACCCTAGAGGAGAAGACTTTAAAGGAAATTCCGTGGTCACAGCACCTGTCTCTATGATTTTATCAAAAAGCCTCCGGTTCTCTCGGGGATATATCACGTCCAATCCAGAGCCCATCACAGCCACGGTCTTTCCGCCCTGGAGGGCACCCCAATGGGCTACAGAGTCTATTCCCCGAGCTAACCCACTCACAACGACCATCCCGCGGGAAGCCAGGTCGTAAGCGAGTTTCTCGGCTACAGCTCTCCCGTAGGGAGTGGGCTTTCGAGCGCCTACGATGGAAACAGAAAGCTCGTCCAGCACATCGACTTTCCCTGCACAATAGAGGACGCACGGAGGGTCGAAACTTTCTCGCAAATACGAAGGATAATTCCGATCCTCTTGTGTGAGTATAGCATATTTTTTCCTCGTGAGCTTTTCAATGTCTTTTTCCGCCCGATGGAGTGTCTTGGGAGAGACTAGCGCAACGGCTGTCTCTTCGTCAAGCCCTAACGCCTTGAGGCCTGTGACCGATGTTTTAAAGAGATCCTGAATATTGGGAAAGCGGTTGAGGATTTTTTTTATCGCTTTGAGATTCTCACTCAGAACAATGTTTAGAGCAACCCAATACTTGAGATGGTCTTCCAACTTATTTTTTGCGCTGTGAAGGGGGGATCACAAAGATCGGTGTGTGACTGTAGGAAATGACCTTTTCTGTTGTGCTTCCCAGGAAAAATCTCTCAAGCTTGCTTTGACCACACGTGGAAATGACGAGCAGATCCATCTTGTGCATGTCGGCATAATCAACGATACCAACCGGCGCATCTATGGCACGGGTGACGTCTTCGGCGACCTTGATGTCTTCTTTCTCCCGGCGCCTGCGCTGCTTCAGTTTTTTCAGCACAGAATCTAACATCTCATCCAGAACACGGGGGGGAAACTCATAGTCATGAAGTTCCAGGATATGAAGAAGAGTGATGTCAGCATCGAATCCTTTCGCAAGCTTCCATGCATAATCCCTCTCGACCTCTTCTTGTTCAGAGAAGTCTGTGGGGACAAGGATCTTTTTGAACCGGGGTTTCCCGCTCTTCTTTTTCGTTATGAGGATGGGTATCGAGGAGTGGCGCAGGACCTGATTGGCCACATTGCCAATAAAAAGCCGTTCGATCGCTGAGAGTCCCTTCCTGCCGATCACGATAAGGTCCGCCTTTTGGTCCTCTGCTGTCTCAACAATGACTTTTGCTGCGTTGCCGTCTTTAATGAAGTATTCAAATGTCACTCCCTTCGCCTTCTGGAAGGATTCAAATTTCTCCACAGCCACATTCATCATATGCTCTGTCCTCTTTTTCAACTCATTGATAACGACGATTGCCGACTGGTAATGTTCTGGCGAAAATCCGGGCAAGACATGGAGTCCTAAAATCTCAGCGCCAAACGTCTTGGCAAAAATGTCGGCATACGTGAAGGCCTCACGTGCCTCATCAGAAAAATCAGTCGCCCAAAGGATTTTATTCACTAAGTCAGTCATGTGTCTCTCCTTTCCTGTTTGGTATTCCTCGGAACGCTATTTTAACAAGAAAAAACGGGGAGGGCTACTTTTTCACAAAAAAAATCTTCTCTCTATCTTCCCTCTATTACAAACGAACATGGATCTCATTTTTTCTCACTACGATTCAGCTCAACAATGCGAACCTTAATAATTAGAATCAGAGGTGATGGATTGAGCGACATAAAGGAAGATTTAGCCTTCTGAAATCGCATTCGAGGGAATCCGACGAAGTCGGACGTTGAGGACTGTATGAGCACGTGAAGAATAAAGATATGTGGTACTTTCTTTTCAGTCGAGGCCTCGAAGCAGAATAAAGG
>CAZXJE010000137.1:0-8907 GCA_964640835.1 uncultured Eubacteriales bacterium | reverse complement strand
GATCTCGAGAAGGGTGAACTCCCGAAAAAGCTTTTTCACTCTGTAGCGCGTCTCTGCAATTCGGGGCTTATTGGTCTTAACCGACATCCTCTCCCCATGTCTCGTGTGCCGGCCGATAGCCCAAGTGATCTTTCCCTCTTCCTGTGGCATCTTTCCCCACACAAGACCAATGTAGAGTTTTTCCACTTCCCGCGCCTTGAACTGCCGTTGTAATTCCTGGTAGGCCATTTTTGTCCGGGCTACCAAGATAACACCCGAGGTCTCTTTATCCACCCGGTGAATGATCCCCGGTTTTTCCTCTGGCCCTATTCCTTCGATCTCTGGAAAACGGAAGAGCAGGGCATTTGCTAGAGTGTTCGTTTGTCTCCCCGCTCCAGGGTGAACAACCATACCCGAGGATTTATCGATGACGACCAAATGTTCATCCTCATGGATAATGGCAAGCGGGATACTCTCTGGCGTTAAAAAATCCGCCTTTGGAAGGGAGTCATCGACCTCGATTTTTTCATTGACCTTTAACTTGTAGCTCGGTCGTTTCTGCGTTGCATCCACTAGGGCCCGACCTTCACCGATCAGCCGTTGGACCTGGGCACGGCTCCATCCATCGAGTTTTTTTGACAGGAAAAGGTCGAATCTTTGATTCTCTCCAGATTCAGGGGTTACAACAAATTCTCTCATTATTCTCCGGCCGATGCCTTTATTTGTGGCAATCTCCGCTTGAGACAATCCTCAGGGTTGAACTGCTTTTTTCTTTTTCAACACAAAAAATAAAAGAAGTCCACCGATCAAGCCCAGAATGCAAAAGACTTGGGGATAACTCACACTGAGATAAGGGGAAGCATTATGGATCAAATAAGTCTTAAGGGAATGATCCCCCCTGTAAAATTCAACAATATACCGGATGATGGAATAATTGATGATATACAGAGAGAAGATTTGTCCATCGAATCTTTTTCTCTTCAAAAAGAAAAACAGGATAAAAAAATTCGAGAAATTCAGGATAGATTCATAAAGCTGTGTGGGGTGGAGAGGGGTTCCCAGGGTTATTCCGGTAAGCTCATGAGAATATTCGTTATGAAAATTCACTCCCCAAGGCATTGAGCAAACACGTCCATAACAGCAACCCGCAGAAAAACATCCGATACGGCCGAATCCGTGCCCAAGAGCCAATGCAGTCCCAACGAGGTCGGCTGTCCGCCAGACGGGGATCTTGTGCTTGCGGAGATACCAGATGGCAAAAACAATACCGAACGCGAGGCCCCCCTGAAATACTCCTCCTGATCTAGCTAGACTAAAGAGCTCTTTGGGGTATTTTGTGTAGTAGGAGAAATTGCCGATAAGAAGGATGGCCTTGGCCCCAATCAAAGCGATAATGATCGTGTAAAAAGCCATATCCACGAGTTTTGAAGCATTCAGATCATACTTTTTTGCTTGAGTAAAAAGAAACCACAAGCCAAAGGCCACGCCTAGGGCCATCATAAAGCCATAGGTATGAATAGTGACAGGTCCGATCTTGATTAGGATGGGATACATTTTTCTCCTCTCTTAAAAAAGAAGATGTATAGAAGCAGGATAGCTCCCACAGTAATGCAAGAATCAGCAACATTAAAAAAGGGCCAATGCCAGTCTTTGGCATAAAAATCCAGAAAATCGATGACAGCGCCTCTAAAGAGTCTGTCTGTGAGATTACCCAGAGCCCCAGCTAGGATAAGAGACAGAGAGATCTTCAGAAATCTCTCTGAGCCGGGTGTCTTGTAAAAATAGTAGACGACTAAACCCAGAGCCGCCATAGATGCCAGAGTCAAAAGGGCATAGATTAAGAAACTCTGGCTGGTAGAGAAAAAACCAAAAATAGCACCTCTATTCTTGATATAGGTCAGGTTGAAGAATCCGGGGATCACAACTCTGCTTTCGTAAAGATTAAAACTTGTTGAGACGATGGTTTTAGTCAGTTGATCGACAAATGACAAAAAAAGAATGATCATAAAATAAAGGGCGTTGTCCTTCATTGGCCTATCTCTCTAACGACATCTTCGCAGCGCTGGCAATAAACAGGGAATTCTTCATTGGTCCCCACATAAGGAGAGTAGTTCCAGCAGCGCTGGCATTTTCCTCCATCAGCTTTGGAAACTTGAATACCCAACTCCGTTTCAGAGTGATGCTCGAGTTCGACCGAAGAGACGATAAAGAGAGATGCCAGTTCATCCGCGTATTTATCTAAAATATGCTGAAAAGAAGGAGGGACCTTGAGTATCACCCGCGCTTCCAAAGAGTTGCCGATAAGTTTTAATTCTCTGGCAAGCTCCAATTCTTTGAGAATGCTTTCCCTTATTTCTTTCAACTCCTTCCATTCTTGGAACAGATCTGTGCCAAGCCATTCTTTATCGAAGGCGGGAAATAGTTCCAAGTGGATGGATTCCTCTTTTCCATGAAATGAGGGCATGACTTCCCATGCTTCCTCTGTGGTAAAGGGAAGCAGAGGGGCCATCAAAACAAGGGTTGTTTTCAGGAGCTCGTAGAGTGCAGTTTGCGCTGATTTTCTCACAAGTGAGCTTTTACCGGAACAATATAGCCTGTCCTTGATCACATCCAAGTAGTAAGCACTCAGATCGACAGTAAAAAAGTTATACATCCTGTGATAGATGATGTGATATTCATACTCCTCATATGCTTTGAGAATTTTTTTGCTCAATTGTGAACATTCTTCGAGAATCCATTTGTCGAAAGGAATCATATCCTCTGTTTGTACAGATTCTTTATCCGGCACAAAATCATTTAGGTTCCCGAGGATGAAACGCCAAGTGTTCCGAATTTTTCTGTAAGCCTCAACGAGACGTTGCAAAGTCTCGCCGCCAAACCGGGCATCCTCCTTGAAGTTGAGCATCGCCACCCAGAGTCTTAGGATCTCAGCCCCATTCTTGGAGATGATCTCTTCGGGTTCGATAAAATTGCCCAGGGATTTGGACATCCCTTTCCCCTGCTCATCCAAGACAAACCCATGAGTGATACAGGTTTTATAGGGAGAAGCCCCTTTTGCAGAAACACCAACAAGAAGAGAGCTGTTGAACCAACCCCTGTACTGGTCATGCCCTTCGATATAGATATCCGCCGGCCAAGGAAGGTCGCTCCGTTTACCGAGCACATTATGGCTTGCTCCGGATTCAAACCAGACATCGAGAATGTTATTTTCCTTTTTAAAGATCCCCGAGCCGCACTGCGGACATTTTATTCCAGATGGTAACAGATCTTCTGCCGTTTTAATGAACCAAGCATTCGAGCCCTCTTCAGCAAAGACATCTGCAATCTTGAGAGACACATTCTCATTCGCAAGGATCGTGCTGCAGTTTTCGCAATAAAATGCGGGAATCGGCACGCCCCATGAGCGCTGCCGTGAGATACACCAATCGGGCCGGGCCTCGACCATATTGGCGATCCTCTCCTCTCCCCACGGAGGGATCCAGTTTATTTTTTTGATCTCTTCAAGTGATCTCTCCCTCAACTTGTTCTCTTCCATAGAGATAAACCATTGGGACGTTGCCCGAAAAATCACGGGATTCTTGCATCGCCAGCAATGAGGGTAGGAGTGGACAATATCTTCTGCCCTGGTCAATTTCTCCTCTTTCAGCAGATCGTCCATGATCGCCTGATTGGCCTCAAAAACATTCATTCCCTTGTATTTCTCGACCTTAGTGATGAACCTCCCATCGCTATCAACAGGATTATAGATATCCAACCCATAGGCCAGTCCTGTCAGGTAGTCCTCATGACCATGCCCCGGTGCTGTATGAACGGCTCCTGTTCCCTGATCGAGGGTTACATAGTCTGCCAAGACAAAGAGTGATTCCCGGTTAATAAAAGGATGCCGGGCTTTCAGACCCTCAACATCAACACCCAAAAAGGTGACCAAAACCTTGCTTTTGTCAAGGCCCAATTCCTCAGATATAACAGGAATCAGTCGTTTGGCTGCGATCAAAACTCCACCGTTGGTTTCGAATGCAGCGTATTCAAAATCCGGATGAAAGGCGATGGCCAGATTTGCAGGAAGTGTCCACGGAGTTGTTGTCCAGATTAGAACTGAGACATTCTTCCCCTTTAGCTCGGGGAATTTCTCGGAGAGGTCGGAGATCACGGGAAACTTTACATAAATGGATGGGGACTTGCGGTCTTTGTATTCGATCTCAGCTTCGGCGAGTGCTGTTTTGCAACTGATACACCAATAAACGGGTTTCTTTCCTTTATAGATATTCCCTGACGCGAAGAACGCAGCAAGGTGACGGATCACTTCCCCCTCATATTCTGGATTCATCGTCAGATAGGGGTTCTCCCATTCTCCGAAAACGCCCAATCTCTTGAACTGATCTCTTTGAATACCCACATATTGTAAGGCATATTTTTTGCACTCTTCCCGGATTTCGATCAGAGACATGTCCTTTTTTTTCTCACTGAGCTGCCGGTCCACTTTGATCTCAATGGGAAGACCATGACAATCCCAGCCGGGCACATAAGGAGCTTTAAATCCGTGCATGGTCTTGGACTTGATGATAAAATCTTTCAAAATCTTGTTTAGCGCAGTCCCGAGGTGAATGTTGCCGTTGGCATAGGGAGGACCATCGTGAAGAACAAAGCTGGCGCCAAACTCGCGCCTCTTCTGGATCTTGTGATACAGCTTTATCTCATCCCATTTCTTGATGATTTCAGGCTCCTTCTGGGCAAGTTTTGCCTTCATGGAAAAGGAAGTTTTAGGTAGATTGAGCGTGTCTTTGATATTGTCGCTGTCTTGCATCATTCACTCCAACAAGGGATTTTTATTGTGCTATTATAGAGGAAGTTTTCCTAATTCTCCACAACAATTCGATTTTAGTTTTTTATAAAATGGGCGCCGCGGCTTACGGGATTACCGAGTGCAGCATGAGTGATCAACTGAGCTACCTGAATCCCGTGTTTGAGCCCAACGACCTTGGGCTCCATCGTGGCTTCTCTGTAGAATTTTTCAATCCTATGACGGAGATAATCCAAATCCGCCTTCGCTCTTTCAAGGCGTTTTGTGGTCCGGATGATTCCTGCATAGTTCCACATCGTCGACTTGATGGACAACCAGTCCTGGTTGATCAGAGCTGGATCGATCTCCTCTTCCTTTTTTGGGTAATACCACTCATGGATGTCTGAGGGCTTATGGAAAGTTTCCGGATTAAATCGCGAGGCGATTCCTCTGGCTGCCCGAACACCCCAGACCAATCCTTCAAGAAGGGATGTCGAGGCAAGTCGGTTCGCCCCGTGGAGACCCGTACAGGAAACCTCGCCTACAGCGTAAAGTCCCTTGAGAGAGGACTCTCCCCAAACATCAACCATGATCCCCCCGCAAGAATAATGAGCTGCGGGAACGACAGGAATAGGATCTTTTGTGATGTCGATGCCATATTCCAGGCAGGTTTTATAAATGTTGGGAAATCTTTTTTTGATATCGACCTTCGTATAAGACACCAAATCCAGGTAGACGTAATTAGAATTGCTGTTGGTCATCTCTTCGTATATGGCACGGGTAACTTCATCACGGGGAGCCATATCCTTCATGTTGTGATTATCCATGAACGTGCGGCTCTGCTTAGTTTTTAAGCGGGCTCCTTCCCCCCTGACTGTTTCAGATATAAGGAATCCGTCGGCATCCCTGTGAAATAGAGAAGTTGGATGAAATTGGATGTATTCCATGTTCACTAGCCTGGCACCAGCTCGGTAAGCCATGGCGTATCCATCCCCGATTGATCCCTTAGGATTAGACGTATAAAGAAAAACAGCACCGCAACCGCCTGTGGCGAGAATTGTGTAAGGCGAAAAAATTGTTTTCACCTTTTGCGTCTGATTATCCAAAACATAAACGCCGACACATTGCGGTTCTCTATAAAAAGATACAGGATTTTTGGAATGGTGTGGAACGGTCAGTAAGTCCACTGCTGTATGGTCAGCCAAGAATGTGACATTGGAATAAGACTGCAATGCCTGTATAAATCTCTTCTCGATGGTCTGACCTGTTGTATCCTTGATATGAAGGATTCTGCGTCTTGTGTGTCCGGCTTCCTGGGCATAGTCGAGAACATCGGGCGAGCTTCGTGAAAACGGGATCTTCAATTCCTTTATCAAAATACTGTCAACCAGGCTCTTCCCCTCCTCTGCAAGGATATCCACGGCCTCTGGATTGTTGATGCCGTCGCCAGTTTGGATGATATCATCCTTTAAAAGCTCAGGATTATCATTGGGACCAAGAGAGACGATCCCTCCCTGTGCATAATATGTGTTCGATTCTTGTGGTTCAGAATGCTTGGTGATAATGACAACACGGAGGCCGCATTTTGCCGCCTCCAAGGCTGCACTGGATCCTGCAATCCCACAGCCAATCACAAGAACATCCGTTTTTTTAATCAGTTCACTATCCACTCTTCAAACCTCCTCTTCAGACATCCCAAAGAAAAACGCTCAGATCAAAGAAATTCCATGCTGATATCCAGGGACTGGTAGGAGTGCGTCAAGCTCCCGACCGAAATAAAATCAACCCCTGAGGATGCAATCTCTTTAATTGTCGACAATTTAACATTCCCAGATGCCTCCAGCGGGACCTTCCCATCGACCCATTCCACAACCTCTCTCATTCTCTTAGGGGACATATTATCCAACATAATCATGTCTGCACCGGAGCGCACCGCTTCTTTGACCTCTTCGAGCGTCGTGGTTTCTATCTCGATCTTTAAGTCTGGTCCGACACTATCCCTGGCTCTTTTTACAGCTTCCGAAATATTGCCCACGATCTTTAGATGGTTGTCCTTTATCAGCACCATATCTGATAGGTTTAGACGGTGATTGGTCCCACCTCCCATCTTCACGGCATATTTTTCCAAACTTCGCAATGAGGGTGTTGTCTTCCTTGTATCCAAAATTTGTGTCTGGGATCCCTCTAGACTCTTGACAAATTTTTGGGTCAAGGTTGCAATCCCTGACATCCTCTGCAGAAAATTAAGGGCTGTCCGTTCTCCATTTAGAAGCGAGATGGAAGGACCTTCAATTCGCGCTAGAGTATCTCCTGCCCTGATCGAGCTTCCGTCTTCGACATTTTTATCGAAGACGACATGAGGATCGATTTTCCAAAATACACGGGCAGCCACATCAATTCCGGCAAGAATGCCATCCTCCTTAACAAGCAAAATCGCCTTGGAGACAGATTCGGGAGGAACGAGACTTTCCGATGTGACATCCCCGTCGGGCATATCTTCTTTTAATGCGGCCTCTATGATTGTGTCGATTTCAAGTGTCATGGAGAAAATTATAAGTTTTTCCCGCCAAACCGTCAACGCAAAGACTAAGCTTTGTAACATCCTCAGTTCCATGTTGACGTTTTTCAGAGTGATCAGATTATATGATATCAAAAACACGTTCAGTTTCCCCAGCGTGGAAACTTCACTCGGATCCGGGCTTTCCTCACATCTCCCCTTGGGAGATGTACCATGCCCGTCAAGCCCTTCTCACGGTTTTTTCCATCACAAAATCTGATCACCTAATAACGCAATTGAGTATCTACGTCAACACGGGTCTGTGGATACATACACTCAGCTTCAACATTTGTATTCTTTACGATCAGATCGATTGACATTCTGAGGAAAGTGCTTGAAAATACAGGACACACATGTCCAAAAAAAGGATCATATCACTCATCCTGTCCATTGTGCTTTCTGTATTTCTGCTAGGATTTTTATTGTCCCGCATCACCACCGATGATCTCATCCAAACCTTTTCCAATATTTTTTATCCCGCACTCTTTGCTTTTGTGGCTATTTCTCTTTTTGCATCGGTACTGCGTGCTTGGCGCTACAAATGGCTCCTCAATCCCAACCCGATCAGCTTTGGAAATATACTGTTGGTCACATTCATACGCAATCTATTTGTGGATCTGTTGCCAGCAAGAATCGGCTCTCTCTCGTATGTGTATGTGTTGAACAAAAGGCTTAAATATCCCTTCGAACAAGCAGCATCCACGTTTGTCGTCGCGTTTGTGTTTGATTTTCTTACGCTCAGTCCCTTTCTTATCCTTTCCATACTCATTGTCGGACTCGGTGATACATCGGTATCTATCCTGCCACTACTATTGATGGCATCTGTTTTTTTGCTTCTCATATATCTTGTCTTGTATCAGCTCATCCCCCTAACAAAGATATTTTTTAGGGTCTATGTGTATCTTTTAAAATCGTTCGGACTCGAAGCAAAAACATGGGCTGAGACTTCAAGAAACAAAATCCAACTCACCATCCACGGGCTGAGGCACATAAAGAACAGAAAGATCCAATGGCCGCTGTTCTTTCTCTCGTTGCTCATACGAGCAGGGAAATACGGTTCTCTCTATTTCTTACTTCTCTCACTTCTTCATAACCACGGTTTTTCTCTTGCGAATCTAAGTCTTTGGAAAACCATCTTGGGAATCACTGGTGCAGAATTAACAGGAGCACTTCCCATCAAAGGAATCGCTGGATTCGGGACGTGGGAATCGGGATGGGCATTAGCCTTTCAGTTGATGGACTTTGATCAAAAAATCGCCATCCTCTCGGGCATCGGAGTTCACTTGATAAGCAACCTCTTCGAATACTCCCTGGGAATACTCAGTATCCTCATTCTCACTTTTCCTTTTTTGAATCGTAGAAAGTAAAAAGAAAACGTAAAATGTTTTTCTCAACAACTCACATAACAATTTTCGTTCTAAAATTGACGCTTCACGAAAGATATTGTGAATAATATTGGATTTGCAGTTCTCATTTTGATTTAATACACCTGGATTATTCACGAACCGAGGTTGCAGTAGCGGCAAGGCAGTGGCTCATGAAGCTGTAGTGAACTACCGCGAGCCGTCCCAACCTAACCCGGGCTACAACG
>CAZXJE010000136.1:0-9053 GCA_964640835.1 uncultured Eubacteriales bacterium | reverse complement strand
TAGATGAACTAAAATCCATTACACCACCAATTCAAAGAGGAGACTGGAATGAAAAAGGAATTCCTCTCGGGATGGATCTTGATGCTCGTTGTGGCTCTGATTGCCACCTCTCTCTCTAAATTGGTAGAGGTGGGCGGTAAACACCCCATCGAAGCTGTAGTCATTGCTATCATCTTGGGTATCTTGCTGCGAAACCTTGGTCTTGTGCCCAAAATATGCCTTCCTGGAATAAAATCATTTGAAAAAATCTTGATCCTTGGGATCGTCCTCATCGGCGCATCACTGAACTTTAAAAACTTTTCTTCCCAAGGTCTCTATATGCTTGCCATCATTGTCGTAACGATGGCCGTCAGCTTTTTTGTTATCTATTTTCTTGGAAAAGTCTTTAAACTCCCAACAGCTCTTGCTGTTCTACTTTCCGTAGGAACTACGATCTGCGGGGGATCTGCTATAGCTGTCACAGCCCCACTCATCAAGGCCAAAGAGGAAGAGACCAGCTATGCCATTGGAACGATCGCTCTCTGGGGGCTCATCGCCATCATATTTTACCCGAAGATCGCACAGCTTTTAGGAGTAACAGATGTCAACTTTGGTGTCTTTGCCGGGACAGCTATCCACTCTACACCCCAAGTCGTCGGCGCAGGATTTATCTTTTCCGACCTCGCCGGAAAAACTGCCACTGCCGTTAAACTCGTACGAAACTGTTTTATGGTGCCGCTGGCATTTTTAATCGCTGTGTGGTACACGCGGAACGTATTGTCGAGCAGGAAATCCGAGGGAACTCACCTCAACGTTGCTAAAGCCTTCCCCTGGTTTCTCTTCGGCTATTTCATCATGGCAGGAATGAACACTCTAGGGTATTTCACAGCAGAAGGAGTCAAAGCGTTCAACAGTGCAGGAAGATTTCTCATCCTTGTAGGTTTGGCAGGGATCGGACTCAACACTGTTTTCAGTTCATTCAAAACAGTCGGAATAAAACCTTTAGTTGTCGGTTTTATTGGCTCTCTTGTGGTGGCCGGCTGCAGCATCCTCATGATCACACTTCTCCTGTAGAAAAATGCGCACGCATCTTCCCAGGGAATAATTTTAGGTTTCGATGTGACTTGTTTACGGTTTACGACTCAATCCTCACTGGACGAAATCGTACCACCACCCAGAACCACATCCCCATCATAAAAAACCACAGCCTGTCCGGGAGTGATCGCTCTCTGAGGCTTTTCAAATTCCACGCGAATTTTTTCAGAAGCCAAAGGAACTAAGAGAGCCTCGGCCTCTTTATGCTTATAGCGGATCCTGGCTTTGGCCTGAACTGAAGAAACAATCTTATCTTCAGATATCCAATTGATCTGATCAGCGAGTAAATCCTTTTTATAGAGACAATCATTGGGTCCGACCACAATTTCATTCTTTGAAGTGTTGATCTCAAGAACATAAAGTGGGTGAGGTGCCGCAATCCCCATGCCTCTGCGCTGTCCCACAGTAAAATGGATGATTCCACTGTGATGACCCAGGATTTGGCCCTTTGAATCGACGATCGGCCCTGGATAGAATGTCTCCGGCATCCTTTTTTTAAGAAAACCGGCGTAATCGTTATCCGGAATAAAACAGATCTCCTGGCTTTCAAGCCTCTCTGCCACAGGAAGGCCCCACTTGCGTGCCCTTCTTCTGATCTCTGACTTTGTGAAGAGACCCACAGGAAATAGGGTGTGAGAGAGCTGATTTTGAGTCATGGTGTAGAGAAAGTACGATTGGTCTTTCTCTTTATCCACCCCTTTATTGAGATAGAAATCTCCTGATTGATGATCCTGGACGATCTGCGCATAATGCCCCGTCGCAATACAAGAAGCTCCGATCTTTCTGGCCCTTTCCATGAGCAGGTCGAATTTAATGAACTGGTTGCAGCGGATGCATGGATTGGGAGTGCGTCCTCGAGAATATTCCTCGAGAAAATCAGAGACAACCAGATCTTCGAACGAGTCCTTGAGGTTTAAGACATAATGATCGATCCCTAATTTTGAAGCCACTCGGTTGGCATCATCGACTGCCCCATGGCCGCAACAACTCTTTAAATCTTTGTCCAGACAATATTCTTCGGGTAGAGGGAAAAGATTCATCGTGATCCCGATCACCTCATAGCCCTGTTCCTTGAGCAATCCTGCTGCAACGGAAGAATCCACGCCGCCACTCATTGCCACAACAACTCTTTTTGGATTCATTTTCTTTCCCCCATAAGATACCAGATTAGCTCTATCTCCAAAAGCCAAATTATCAACATGTCATTTTTATCATTGACTTACAAACCTGGCGCTGCTATATAATTCTTTTTTAAATAAGGTACGCTAAATACGAGGACATCTTCTCCACAGGAAAGGATAGAACAGCATGTTAAAAGAAGTATACTTTCATAACGTTCTCGAAGGCATAGGGAATACACCTCTAATCAAGCTAAATAGAATAACAAAAGACGTCCAAGCAGATATTTTCGCCAAACTCGAATTTTTGAATCCTATGGGGAGCGTAAAGGATCGAATCGCCAAATATATGATCGAAAAAGCAGAAAAAGAAAAAAAGATTAAGCCCGGCGACACGATCGTGGATAACTCTTCGGGAAACACCGCTCTGGCCTTGGCAATGGTTTGTGCCATTAAAGGCTACAAATTGAAGATCGTAGTAAGGGACAGTCTCAGTTCCGAAAAAATTAAATTTCTCAAGGCATTAAATGTAGAATTCATTATGGTCGACAGCACACTTCCCCCAGAATCCCCCGGCAGTTACAACAACATCGCACCACATATCGCCAAAAAAACTCCCAACAGCTACTATCTCGATCAGCACAATAGCCTCGAAAATAACGAAACCCATACTAAGACAACCGGTCCTGAAATCTGGCAACAAATGGAAGGGAAGATTGACTATTTCCTAGCGGGCATGGGCACAGGAGGAACGATCTGTGGCGTGGCCAAATATCTCAAAGAAAAAGATCCTAGGATTAAAGTAATTGGAATCGACCCTGTGGGTTCTATATTTTTTGATTACTTTCACTCCAAAGAACTTATAAATCCCTCGCCATATCTACTTGAAGGCCTGGGGGATGAGTTTCTCATCGGTTGTGTTGATTTTAGCCTGATCGACGACATTTTCCAGATTACGGATAAACAGGCATTCGAAATGACCAGAGAGCTGGCCAATAAAGAGGCCATACTGGCCGGAGGTTCGAGTGGAGCCGCCCTGTGGGGATGCCTGAAGTTAGCTCGGGAAGTTCAACAGGATACTAGAATCGTTACAATTTTTCCAGACTCTGCCAACCGTTATCTAAGCTCGATCTACAATGACGAGTGGTTGAAGGAAAAAGGGATTATTTCTTAGCGTACTTCTCAGGATCCTTTTCGAACTTATCTTTACAACCTGTACAACAGAAATAATAGTCCTTTCCCTCATACTCAATGGATTCAGTGAATTCGGACTTTTTAAAGGACTCGCCGCTGACTGGGCAGGTTACGACATCTTCATCCGCACTAATATAATTCCCGGGAGCTTTTACGAACTTATCCCTGCATTCCTCCATGCAGAAATAATATGTTTTGTCATTATGGACATGAGTAAACTTAGCGTCCTCTTTTTTGATCTTCATCCCACAGACAGGGTCAACGACCATCCCGTCTTCCTCTGCATGTGCGTCATGGTCCGCATGCTCTGCATGTGCGTGTTCCGCAGCATGGGCATGTTCTGCATCGTGAGCATGCTCTGCATCTACATCTTTCTCGATATACTTTGCTGGATTCTTGATGAATGCATCCTTGCAGCCTTCACAGCAGAAGTAATAGATCTTCCCTTCATACTCGTATTCGGGCGTAGCATCGGATTTCGTGAATTCTTTCCCGCTCACCGGACACTTAAGAGATTCATCACAAGCTTTTTTATCCACAGCAGCCATTACGAGTGCCACTGAAAAGACAAGATATATAACCAGTAGCAATGTTTTTTTTGACATGAAAACCTCCTTTGGTTTTACAATCTGCGATATACTCTATACATTTTATAATATTTATAGTATTTGTCAATCACTATTTGATAAACACCTTATTTCTTTAAAAACAATCCTGATCTTGAAGTCCACATTCAATTAGCCTGGAGTACCTCAGATTCCCAAACGGTCCGCTCGGGGAGTCGACCCTTCATTTTTTACGGACCGTTTGGGAAGCGGTCCCTACACGTTTTTAACAGAGTGGATTCAGCATTTAATCTTGGTGTTTTTTCGTAGTCCAGGCAAACAAAACGGGGACAAGGATCAAGTTCAAGAGTGTCGCAGTGACCATGCCACCTACAGTGGGTGTCGCGATGGGTTTCATGATCTCGGAGCCTGCTCCAGTGCTTAGCAAGATGGGGATAAGAGCCAATATCGTCGTCGCTGTTGTCATCACAATAGGCCGTACTCTCAACAATCCAGCTTGTACGATATCTTCAGTGATACTGCCTCCTTTCTTTACGGACTTGACCAAAAAATCCACCATCACAACTCCATCCTCGACAGCGACACCAAACAGAGCGATGTATCCTACCCAAACTGCTGTGCTGAAGTTAAATCCAAGGAAATACTGAAGCCAAATCCCGCCCACAAACGCGAAGGGCAAAGACAGGATGAGAAGCAGGGCTGCGGAAAATCGATTGAATTTGATGTAGAGCAGCAGAAAGATGACAAAAACACAAATGGGCACAACGACCATCAAACGGTTCCTCGCCTGTATCTCATACTCATACTGTCCGCTCCATGAAATATAATAACCCGATGGTAGGTCGATGTTCTCGCTGACAGTCCTCTGGGCCTGCCGAACAAAATCGACAACACCCACCTCATCGGTATTTACATCGATGAACACGCGCACGTAAGGAAGCGTGTTTTCACCGGAAATCTTCGCTGGGCCTTCCACTTTTTTGACAGAGGCAACCTGACTGAGTGGAACTTGAGCACCGCTGGGCGTCGGGACATATACCCTTTCTAAACTGTCTATGCTATCCCTGAGTTCTCGGGGATACCGGACACGGATCGGATATCGTTCCCTACCTTCAACCGTGGTTGTGATGTTCATTCCACCGATGGCTGTCATAATAAGATGTTGAATATCCCCAACTCGTACTCCATAACGGGCCGCTTCTTCTCTATCGATTTCAATCTCAATATAGGGTTTATTACCGATTCTCTCCGCATAGGGATTTCTTGCCCCTGGAATATCTCTAACGATATTTTCGACCTGGATCCCAATATTCTCGATGATCTTCAAATCTTCACCGAACACCTTAACTCCCACGGGTGTCTGGATTCCAGTAGCCAGCATGTCGATACGGTTCCGGATGGGCTGCGTCCATATATTACTCACCCCAGGGATCTTCAGAGCACTATCCATTTCGTTGATCAGTTTCTGTCGGGTTAAGCCCTCTCTCCACTGTTCTTCTGGTATCAATTTCACCACAGTCTCGATCATGCCTACCGGAGCAGGATCGGTCGGCGTCTCTGCTCTTCCCAACTTCCCAACAACCAGATCAACCTCGGGAAAGGACTTGAGGATTTTATCCTGTTTCTTCATCACGTCCATCACCTGTGTGAGGGATGCACCTGGTAAGAGCACAGGCATGAACAACAGGTCTCCCTCATTCAACGGGGGCATGAATTCACTCTTAATGGACTGCAGAGGAATAAAAACACTGGCCAGGATCAGAAGCGCGACAAGGAGAACGACGATCTTGTACTTTAAAGAAAACCGGAGCACCGGCTCATAAAGTCGCATCAATAACCGGCTTAAAATATTTCTCTCAGGTGGCCGGATCTTCCCTCTTAGCAAAAGCGCGCTAAGAACAGGGATGAGAGTTATTGCCAGGAGCGCCGATCCGAACATGGCGAATGTTTTTGTAAATGCCAGAGGTGAAAACAACTTACCGGCTTGACCGCTCAGTGAAAAAACGGGAATAAAAGCGATCACGATGATCAGGATAGCAAAAAAGATGGCTGAACCGACCTCTTTAGAGGCAGTGATCACTGTTTCCAGCTTCCATTCCTTGGATTCAGCCAGATGCCGCGATATGTTCTCTGTCATCACAATGCCTGCATCCACCATAACCCCGATAGCGATGGCGATCCCTCCCAGGGACATGATGTTCGAAGGAATTTTCAGGTAGTACATGATGAGAAAGGAGATTAACACGCCAACAGGGAGGATGATCGAGACGATTATGCTGCTGCGGAAATGAGCAAGAAATATCAGGATGACAATTATGGCGACAAGAATCTCCTCGATCAACGTTTCTTTCAAATTATCGGTGGCACGCTCGATGAGTTCAGTCCGGTCATAAAAAGGAACAATTTGAACTCCGAGAGGCAGACCGGGAGTGATTTCTGCAATCTTGGCTTTGACTGCTTCGATCACCTCTAGAGGATTTTCCGCATACCGCATCAAAACAACACCACCGGTCACCTCGGCCCCTTCTTTGTCGAGGCCATTTCTTCGAAATTCCGGGCCAACGGTCACATTTCCTATGTGCTTCACATACACAGGGACACCGTTATGAGCGCCAATGACAATGTTTTCAATGTCCTCTATAGATCTAATAAAGCCCACACCCCGGACAATAAACTCCATCCCTCCTTCCTCGATGACTTTGGCTCCCACATCGATATTGCTGTCACGGACAGCGGAAAAAAGAGAATGGAGATTCACATCGTAGGCCAGCATCTTATTCGGGTTGACATCGATCTGGTACTGCTTTACAAAACCGCCCACGGACGCAGTTTCAGAAACCCCTTTGGCTGAAGCTAATTGATACCGAACATACCAATCCTGTATCGACCGTAACTCGCCCAGATTGTAATCCGAAAGGATGAGGTCCTGCTCATCCTCCGGACATTTACCGGGTTCCGAATACCTCTCTTTAGGGTGGTCGGGGCAATAGTAGCCATTTTCCACCGTATACCAGAATATCTGACCAAGGGCGGTCGCATCGGGACCCAACTGGGGAATGACTCCTTCTGGCATGTCCTGTTGGGCCAGGTTCAACCGTTCCAGGATTCTTGTCCTGGACCAGTAAAATTCCACGCCCTCCTCAAAAATGACATTGATCATCCCAAAAGAGAACATTGCATTCGTACGGATTACCTTTGTCCCTGGAATACCCATCAATCTGACAGAAAGAGGATAGACCACCTGGTCTTCGATATCCTTTGGACTCCTCCCTGGCCAATCAACATACACGATCTGCTGGTTTTCACCGATATCAGGTATCGCATCAATCGGAGTGTTGTCCAGAGCCCAATATCCCCATCCGATCAACAGAACAAATGCGGCTAGTATAAGAAACTTATTCTTCAAAGAATATTCTATAATTTTATCAATCATCAGCTTCTCCTGATTACAACATCAATCGCAAATAAATGCGGAAACGTTTTTGTCGCATATCTCAATGTATGTGTTTGGAGGGAGGCTTCTTCTCCTCTCCCCTCTCAAGAGCTCCGCTGTAGACTGCCTCTGCTAGACCTGTTATTTGGCTCTGAGAATCGATCAGAAAATTCGCATGAGTAACAACCTTCATTCCCTCTGTTAGACCGGCAAGAACACTATAATATCTCTGCTTTTGACCATCGACAACACCTGTAGCTTCGGGCCCGACCTCAACTTCCCGGGGGATATACACCCCCACCTCCTTTTCTATGTAGACAACTTTCCTCACCCCCGTATCCAGAACAGCACTCTTGGGGATAGCAAGAACAGTCCCTGGGGATGCTTGCTCTCTCTGAACAAGTTTCATCCCACAGATGGGACAGTCCGCTGGATTCTCCGTGGTAATTTCCGGATGCATGGGGCAGGTATAGATAACCTTGTCTGTCGCCATAATCCCTTCATGGATATGGACGCTGATAAAAGCATCAACAAACATTCCCGGCTTAAGCTGAGATCCTGGATTGGGCACATCCACGCGGACCTTGACTGTGCGTGTTTTTGGGTCCAAATAAGGATCAAGAAAAACAATTGTTCCCTTGAATACTTCATCAGGATAGGCCTGCGTGTGGATGATCACAGGCTGCCCCACTTGGATTCTTGCCAGATCGCTCTCATAGATATCCGCTTGCATCCAGAGATTTGAAAGATCGGCGATCTGATAGAGATTCTCCCCTTCTTTAACATACTTTCCTTCAAAGGCATTCTTATGTATAACAGTACCTCCGCTGGGAGCAGGGATGATCACATAGGTGTTTGCTTTCCTGTTCGATTTCAGTTCCTCGATCTGTTTTTCACTGATTCCCCAGAGAAGAAGCCTCTGCCTTGAGGATTCGACCAGCGATTCTGCTCTTTTTATCGTTTGAGGATCTGGGCTTTCTTTAATGCGTTCCAATGTTTCTAATGCCAGGAGATATTCCTCCTGGGTCGTCACAAGATTCGGACTATAAATTTGGATAAGAGGATCACCCTTCCTGACTCGATCGCCCGTGAAATTTACGAAGAGTTTATCGATCCGGCCTGGAATCCAGGCTGCCACATATGCCACTTTTCGCTCATCATAATCCATTTGACCAACGGCGGAGATCTCCTTCATGAGATGTCGAAATTCGATGCTTTCAGTTTTCACTTGAGCCAAGGTTTGTGCTCTTGCACTCAACTTCAATTGAGCTTCAGCCCCTTCCTGTGCGTATTCTTCATGCTCTGTTCCGGTCATGTCCATACTTGCCTCATGCTCCTTATACACCGGAACGAGATCCATGTTGCATATCGGGCACTTGTTGTTTCCAGCCTCATAATCCTCAGGTTTAACACGCACACTCGGATGCATGCCGCAAGTATAGTAGAGGATCTCCTTTTCGGCAGCCTCTTGTTGTTCGGCCATTGCCATGTCCTCCTGGACATGCTCTGTCTTCTTGCAGGAATAAATAGAGAAGCTGGCCATAATAAGAAGTAATTCCAGCGTAATAATCAAGATATTTCGACGTGTATTCATTCTGTAACCTCCTTTAAATCAGAGTGGTTATGTATTTTGGTTCACCTGAATTATTCACGAGTCGAGGTTGCCGT
>CAZXJE010000135.1:0-9109 GCA_964640835.1 uncultured Eubacteriales bacterium | reverse complement strand
CGCTATATGCGAGCAAGTGGAAGATGCCAAGTATGCCAAAGGAGTGGTCAAGAGAGATGTTGTAAAGGTCTTAACTCCGGGAACGGCCATTGAGTTTGACATCGAAGAGGATAGGGAAAACACGTATATTTCCAGTTTTGTTTTTGAGGAGGATTCGTGGGGGCTTGCTGTTATCGACCTTGTCTCGGGGCAACTAATGACGACGCAGAGTGATCCGCAGGCTCATAGAATCCTGGCCGATGATTTATACCGGTTTTCCCCAAAGGAGATTATATACCCAATAGGCCAGGAATCCAAGGTCGACAACATCCTTATGCATAACAATCTCGGGACCATAATGAAAAGCCCGCAGGAGGATTGGCTTTATGATTTTGCCCAAGCCAGAAGCATCCTGATGGATCAGTTCCAGGTGAAATCCTTAGAAGGTTACGGTCTCGCGGAAAAGCCTTATGCCGTTTCAGCAGCGGGTGCGCTGCTTTACTACCTGAAAAAACTCCGCAAAGATTCTCTCCTGCTCATTCACAGGATGGCTTACATCCAACCTCATCAGCATATGGTTTTAGACACATCGACCATCAAAAATCTGGAGCTTGTCAAAAATCTCAGAGATGGCAAACGCTCCGGTTCCCTACTGGATATCTTGGACTTCACAGGGACATCGATGGGCGCACGGCTTCTTAAGTCCTGGCTCCTCCAGCCTCTCAGGGACGTCGCCGCTATCGAGCTCCGCCTTGATTCCGTTGCAGACCTGTTGGCGTCCACGATCCAAAGGCATGAATTGAGAGACACTCTTAATGAGATCTATGATTTGGAACGGTTGGTCGGGAAGATCTCTTTGGGCGTTGCTAATGCTCGCGATCTCGTCGCACTGCACAAATCTCTGATCCCTTTGCCACAAATTCAGAAGATCCTCGGGTCGTTTTCTTCACCTAGACTCAAAGGGATCTTTGACACATGGGATAACGCTCAAGACCTCGTCGAGCTGATAGAGAGGTCCATCAAGGAAGATCCGGCGTATGCGGTCACGGACGGCGGTATTATCAAGGAAGGATATAACGCCGAGTTGGATGAATTGAGAAAGATCAGCTACTCAGGAAAATCGTTCATCACTCAGCTTGAGAGGAAGGAAAAAGAAAGGACGGGCATTTCTTCTCTCAAGATTCGCTATAACAAAGTTTTTGGGTACTACATAGATGTGACCAAACCGAATCTGTCGATGGTTCCTCCTGACTATATTCGAAAACAGACTCTAGTCAATTCCGAGCGTTTCATTACTCCAGAGCTTAAAGAGTATGAAGACAAGGTGCTCAATGCGGAAGAGCGGATCGGAGAGTTGGAGTACCAGCTTTTCCTTAAGGTCAGAGAAAAGATCGCAGCAGAAGCCGCGAGACTCCAGAAGATGGCTTTAGATATTGCCACTCTGGATGTGCTGTCCTCTTTGGCTGAGCTGGCATCACAGAAGAATTATTCACGTCCTGTTGTAAACTCCAACGAAGCCATTAAGGTTTTAGGAGGCCGCCATCCTGTGATAGAGGAGACCAATGAAGAACCATTTGTCCCCAACGATGTGTATTTAAACAGGGATGAAGACCAGATACTGATCGTCACGGGCCCGAACATGGGGGGAAAATCCACCTTTTTAAGACAAGTCGCCTTAATATGTATCCTCGGCCAAATGGGTTCTTTCGTCCCAGCCGAAGAGGCAGAGATCGGTATTGTCGACAGGATCTTCACGCGCATTGGTGCCATGGATTTTTTAACTGTCGGGCAATCGACGTTTATGGTAGAGATGCTTGAAGCCGCTAACATTCTCAATAATGCCACTTCGCAGAGTTTGATCCTGTTGGACGAAATAGGGAGAGGAACGAGCACTTTTGACGGTTTGAGTATTGCTTGGGCGATAGCCGAATATCTCCATGAGAATGAAAACACTCGTGCTAAGACCCTTTTTGCAACCCATTACCACGAATTGACCGAGCTCGCTCTTACACTCGAGCGGATAAAAAACTACCATGTATCTGTTAAAGAGTGGAAGGACGAGATTATTTTTCTGAGGAAGATCGTACCGGGACCTTCAGACCAAAGCTATGGTATCCATGTGGCTAAACTCGCAGGAATTCCTCGCCCTGTGATCGAAAGAGCCAAAGAGATCCTCTTCAATCTGGAGAAAAAAGAACTGGATGGTGCGGGCGTACCCAAAATCGCATATCATTCTTCAGCCCGAAAGAACAAATCTCAGTTGCTTCTCTTCCAAGAGGATCGGGAAAGAGAGACATTAGAAAATCTCAGAGAAGAAATCGCGAAGTGTGACCTGAATGCGCTTACTCCGCTCGAAGCTCTGAACCTTCTCGAAAAGCTCAAAAACAAACTCGAAAATATAGAGCAATAGATAACTCTATCGCTGTAGCCTTGATTATTCACGAGTTAAGTGGGTTAGATTGGAGTAAGTTTTAATGGCCCTTACATCAATTGCTCTCTGATTCTCCATCAGTGGCTAAGTCATCCATATCCTCTTCGTCTCTGAAATCTTCATCGAAGTTGCGGTTGTCACTGTAGGTGATTTCGCCTTCTTCCTCTTTGAGTTTTTCCAGGGCAAGCTCGAATTCTTCTTTGTTATCATATCTCCTCAGGTAGTTAGATGCAGCGTCGAGGTAACCCAACTCCAAATAATCATCTTCGATCACGCAGAAAACAGATTTCATGTGTCCTATTTGGAGATCGCCCACAGTATCCACAACCTTGGCAGCATTTTGAATGGCCGTAAGTGTAATCCAGCTCGTGATTTCGATTTCTTCCATTTAATTCCTCTTAGGGAAAAATAGCATTTTTGAACAAATTGTCAAGAAAAAATAATATTGCTGGAAAGATTCATGCTATCTCGGGTCCATTACTGTCCAATTACCAGATGAAAGCATTTCAAAATCCGTGATCGTATGAACTTATGTTGCGCTATTAAGTGTCCCAATTATGTGGTGGAGAAAACCGTGTGAAGGGCTGGACGGGCATGGTACATCTCCCAAAGGGAGATGTGAGGGAAGCCCGGAACCGAGCGAAGTTTCCTCGCTGGGGAAACTGAGCGTGTTTTCGAAATCACCAATTGGGACACTCGGATATCATTCATTATGGGATTGGAAATGCGTCCTTGCCGGATCGATCAGTAGACTAGGCGGTCTGAAATTGGATATAATATCTTCTCTGTATACGAGACAAACGAGTGTTTGCTTGCATGAATTCAAATCCATTCTGATAAGAGGAGAAGGGATCAATGAAATGGGATAAATACACTGTTTTGTCCCAGGAAGCCTTTCAGCTGGCCCAGCAGAAAGCTGAAGAACTGGGACACCAAGAGTTAAGATCCGAACATCTCCTTTTTGCTTTTCTCGAGCAAGAGGAGAATATCGTCAATTCTATTCTGGCAAAGATCGGGATCAGCCCCCAAAAAATTATTGAGGAGTTGAAAGCTGTCTTGGCCAAGATGCCTAAAATCGAAGGTGGGGGAGAGGTCTACTTATCCTCCACTCTCCGTCAGATCATGAACGCGGCTCAGAAAGAAGCTCATAAGCTGAAAGATGACTATATTTCGACTGAACATCTGTTTCTTGCTCTCCTTAAAGAAGAAACCAGCGATGCCAGTCGGATCCTCAAAGCAAACGGAGTGACTGAAGATTATGTTCTCAAAGCGTTGATGAACATCAGAGGAAGTCAGCGGGTGACTGACCAGCAGCCGGAGGGAAAATACCAGGTATTGGAGAAGTATGCCCTTGATATCACAGAATTGGCAAGGCAGGGGAAGATGGACCCAGTCATCGGACGAGAGGACGAAATCAGACGTGTCATTCAAATCCTTTCGCGCCGGACCAAAAACAATCCTGTTTTGATTGGGGAAGCCGGCGTGGGCAAAACAGCCATTGTCGAAGGTCTGGCTCAGCGAATCGCAAACGGCGATGTTCCCCTTTCGATCAAGGATAAAAAGGTGGTTGCTCTTGACATTGGAGCATTGATCGCAGGTGCTAAGTTTCGCGGAGAATTTGAAGATCGTCTCAAGGCCGTCCTCAAAGAGGTCAAGGAGGCTGAAGGAGAGATCATTCTTTTTATCGATGAGCTCCACACCATCATCGGTGCTGGGGCAGCAGAAGGCGCCGTCGATGCATCCAACATGCTCAAACCTCCATTAGCTCGGGGGGAGTTACGCTGTATCGGTGCGACCACTCTAAATGAATATAAAAAATACATCGAAAAGGATGCGGCTCTCGAAAGAAGGTTCCAGCAGACATATGTAGGGGAGCCCTCTGTTGAAGATACGATCTCCATCTTGCGAGGGTTGAAGGAGAAATACGAGGTCCATCACGGTGTGGATATCAAGGATTCTGCTCTTGTGGCTGCGGCTACTCTGTCCAATCGGTATATCGCGGACCGCTATCTGCCCGATAAAGCGATCGATCTTATAGATGAAGCTGCAGCCCGCATCCGGATCGAAATCGACAGCATGCCCGAGGAAATCGATGAGCTCGAGCGGCGAATCATCCAGATCGAGATCGAAAAGCAAGCCTTGAAAAAAGAGAAGGACAAGAGTGCAAAAGAAAAACTGGAAAATTTGAACAAAGAATTAGCTGAGTTGAAGGAACAGAGTGATGCCCTCAAGGTCCGGTGGCAAGCTGAAAAGAAACTTATTGGGGACATGAACAAATTCAAAGAAGAGATCGAAGCTTTAAAAATAGAAGAACAGAACGCAGAAAGACAGGGAGATCTCGGCAAGGTGGCTGAGATCCGGTATGGAAAACTCGTCGAAACGCAAAAGGAGCTGGATAAAGTCTCTGCCCAACTTGCAGAAATTCAAATAAAGCAGAAAATGCTTAAAGAGGAGGTGGACGAGGAGGATGTGGCGGATGTTATCTCAAAATGGACAGGCATCCCTGTCTCAAAAATGCTGGAAGGCGAAGTGGAAAAACTCATCAAGATGGAAGAGAACTTGAAAAAGAGAGTGGTGGGGCAGGACCATGCTCTTGAAGAGGTGGCCAACACGATAAGGCGCGCAAGGGCAGGCATTCAAGATGCTTCCAGACCCTTGGGATCTTTTATTTTTCTGGGGCCAACGGGAGTGGGGAAGACCGAACTCGCGCGCGCTCTTGCAGAGTTTCTTTTTGACGACGAGAGAGCCCTGGTCAGACTCGACATGTCGGAATACATGGAAAAACACACGGTTTCCCGTCTCATCGGAGCACCTCCCGGTTATGTGGGCTATGAGGAGGGGGGACAGCTCACAGAAGCCATAAAGCGACGACCTTATTCGATCGTGCTTTTGGACGAGATCGAGAAGGCTCATGCGGATGTTTTCAATATTCTGCTGCAGATCCTGGATGACGGGCGCTTGACGGATGGAAAGGGCAGGACTGTTGATTTCAACAATACGATCATCATCATGACTTCGAATTTAGGAAGTGGTCTCATCAAAGACTTCAGCCAGGATTTCGAAAGGATGGAGAGCGAAGTGAAGGCCATTCTGGAAGAGTACTTTAGACCTGAATTTCTCAACCGTGTTGATGAAATCATCATATTCAAAGCACTCTCAAAAGAGGTGATCCTTCAAATCTTGGATATACAGATCGATGAACTAAGGAAGCGTCTGGAGGGAAGAGGGATCGGCATCGATGTCGAGAAGGAGGCCAAGTCCGAGCTGGCTGAGAGGGGATACGATCCTGTTTATGGAGCCAGACCCCTTAAGCGCGTGCTTCAACGTGATGTGGAGAACCCTCTGGCTCTCAGCATACTGGAGGGGGAATATTTTGAGGGTGACACAATTGTTGTGGATGTCACAGACAAGAAAGAACTCGTTTTCCGCAAGAAGTAAGTGGAAATATTGAGTCGTCCATGGTAGATTATTAAAGGTCAAGAAGAGTTTTTTTGTCGAGAGAGGACTAGACAAATCATATAGAGGAGTAAAAAGCATGGAAGAAGACGTGAAAAAAGCCATCGAGGAGATCAAACCCCATCTTCAAGCCGATGGAGGAGATGTCGAGTTTGTCGAGGTGACTGAGGATGGTGTGGTTAAAGTGCGTCTTTTGGGCGCCTGTGCAGGATGTCCCATGCGTCAGATGACTTTGACCCATGGGATCACCAACTTCATCAAGAAGAAGGTCCCGGAAGTCAAGGAAATCCAAGCTGTGGAATGAATCTCCTCTCTCACAATTTATTTTTTATCCCCCATATGAAAAGGGACGCATCAAGGATGTGAATGTGAGCTTGTACGTGATACTTTTTGATTGACAAACTGGCTAAAATATTATAGATAAAGGGAAAATTGAAGGAGGTCAGTATGAAGAAAACGAAAATTCTGGTTTCTGTCGTTACATTTTTAGTCTTCTTGAGTTCGTTGTCATTTGCTAACGGGCTGAATTTGAATGGTATCGGACCAAGAGCGGTTGCTATGGGTGGCGCCTTTGTTGGTTTAGCTGATGATTTCAGCGCCATTTTTTGGAATCCTGCCGGGCTTGCCCACATCAAACAGAAGTATATCGCTTTTTATGGCTTCGACATCATCCCTTCTATGACTTACAATCTGGAAACTCCAATTCCGGGTGTAAATGCTGATGCAAAAGCTGTCACGAAACATTATTTAGGTGGCCTTGCGGGTTATTTTCAACCCGTAAGTGATAATCTTGTGTTAGGTCTCGCCGTCTATTCGCCTTCGGGTCTCGGTATAGAATGGGATGGAGCAGACCTTGCAGGGATCTCCGGACCTCCGGGTTCTCCCAATCCTAAAATCGAGTGGATGAGCAAGATCTTCGTAATCACCATCGCTCCCTCGCTGGCTTATCAGGTGAGTGACCAGATTATGCTCGGATTTTCCTTGAATATCAATTACGGAAGTTTCGATATGGCCCGGTATGCTGGGTATGAAACGGTAGCAAATCCATATTATCCAATGCTCTCCCCTGATCCCTACTTATATTTTGATTTTGAGCAGCAAAAAATAGAGATGAAAGGATGGGGATTCGGAGCCACTTTTGGTATTTTAGTCAAACCAAGCGATATGTTCAGTCTTGGCTTGACGTTAAGAACTCCCAGCAAAATCGGATTCAGTGGTGATTTAGGAATTTCTAATCTTAGCGTGTTGGAACCCTTGGTCGGCACCGCTATAGCTGCTACATCTGGGGCTGAGGCCGATGTGACCTGGCCCATGTGGCTCGCGGGTGGGATCGCCTTTACACCCATCGAACAATTCACCTTGACCTTCGATGTCCAGTGGACACAATGGTCCAAGCTTGACGAAGTAGCAATCACATTGTCAGACCAAACATGGGGACTTATCCTTGAAGAAGAAGATACTAAGCTGGCATTCCGCTGGAAGGATAAGGCTCAGATCAGATTTGGTGCGGAGTACAGGTTTAGCCCCAAATTCGCCCTTCGAGCCGGTTACTACAATGATCCGGGGCCGGCACCAGATGAGACCAGAAACATCCTCTTACCTATCACGGATTTTACTGTTGTCGCTGCGGGCTTTGGATATAACATCAACGGCATTGTGATCGATTTTGCCATTGAGTATCTTGCGGGAAAAGAACAGACAGTTCCCTTTGGAAAAACCCTGCCAACCTCAATGGGTGGAGATCCCGATTATCAGGATGCCATGCCTGGTGTTTATCATGTGAAGAATATCCTTGCCATTGAGTTTGCCATTGGCTACAAATGGTAAAGAGGAACTCGTTTTCTGAATAGAAAGAGAAACATATATTTCTGATCGATACTGGGGGAGAGAGAATTCCTCTCCCCCAGTATTTTTTTGCTCTTAGAGAGCTTGAGAGTAAAGACTTCCCGAGCAGGAAGATACACAATAATTTTTTACCCGTTTTTTTTAGCGGCCGGATTAATTCGTTCAATAGAGTATAAGGATTCAGGATGAGTGATAAAAAGGTCAAAAAAGCCGTCATTCCTGCAGCGGGTTTTGGCACCCGTTTTCTTCCCGCAACAAAATCTCAGCCCAAGGAAATGCTGAATGTTGTGGATAAACCCCTGATCCAGTACGGCGTAGAAGAAGCGGTGGAGTCCGGTATCGAACAAATCGCCATCATCACGAGCAGAGGAAAGTCGACGATGGAGGATCACTTCGACAAAAGCCCTGAACTGGAACATTTTTTGGCGGAGAAGGGAAAGCTGGAATTTCTGAAAGAGGTCGAGCGGATCTCAAACCTTGCTGATTTTTGTTACATCCGCCAAAAACAGGCCCTTGGTCTGGGGCATGCCATCCTGAAAGCGGAGAGTTTCATAGGGGGGGAGTCTTTTGCCGTCCTCCTCCCGGATGATATTTTTGATTGTCCTTCCCCTTGCACCAAGCAGCTCATAGAGGTCCATAAAGAGACCCAGGCCACAGTTATTGTGCTTGGACGTGTGGATGAAGAAGGCACAAAAAAATATGGAATCATCAAGCCGAAACAGATCTCGGAACGAGTGTTTCAAGTGGAAGACATGATCGAAAAACCGGGGCCTGAAAAAGCCTTTTCCGATCTGGGCATTCTGGGTCGATATGTGTTCAATTCCGAGATCTTCGACGCTATAAAAAAGACTCCGCCCGACCACAGGGGTGAAATCCAGATCACAAACGCCATAAGGCTCCTCCTCGAAACACAACCCGTTTATGGCTATCTTTTCGAGGGGAAACGTTATGATGCTGGGGATAAACTTGGTTTTATCGAGGCAACAGTCAGTCTCGCGCTCAAGAGATCCGAATTCAGCCAACCTCTTAGAGAATACCTAAAATCCATCAAGACATAGGATCCCGCTCCCTGGCTCTGATCCCCCCACTTCTCATAGAGCGATCATCTTTGAAATATGGATTTTGTATCTTGAGGAGGTTACCGACTGCGGGAAGGAATGGCGAGGGACAGAATCGAACTGCCGACGCAGAGATTTTCAGTCTCTCGCTCTACCGACTGAGCTACCTCGCCATCTGCTCGAAAAATTGATTCTAAGTATAAGTATCCATAATGTCAATGTCAATTCTTTTCTATCCGGGGGCAAGCATTTCAAAACCTGTGATGAATGATATCCGAGTGTCCTAATTGGTGATTGCGAAAACACGCTCAGTTTCCCCAGCGAGGAAACTTCGCTCGGA
>CAZXJE010000134.1:649-9150 GCA_964640835.1 uncultured Eubacteriales bacterium | reverse complement strand
ATTAATGGAAGTCTACCCTCTTGACAACCGCCTTCTAATGGGTGTCCCCTTTTTGCTTTATTGATCATTAGACAACACGATTTGATGTCGATATAATATTCCATTCTTAATACACGAGGAGAATCTTCATGAAGAGAGTTATGTGTGTTCTGTCTTGTTTTCTTGTAATTATTCCCCTTTATGTCAATGCGACTCCAAAAGGCCATCTATTTATCATTGGTGGGGGAGAGAGGTCTGAGGAAATGATGAAGCGGTTCATAGCTTTATCCGAAGGATTCCGGAGCGGAAAGATCGTAATCCTCCCTATGGCCAGTAGCGTACCGAAAGAGGTGGGACCGGAGCAGGCGCTTCAGCTTAAAAGCTTTGGGGCGAGAAGTGTTGAGTATCACATCCTGAGCCGTGAGGATGCGCTGAATTTTGATAATTCAAAATTGTTCGACGATATCGGCGGTGTGTTTTTTCCTGGCGGTGTGCAGTCAAGGCTGGCTGACATCCTCCTGGATACTCCCATTCACAAGATGCTGATCGATTTCTATGAGGCAGGGGGAGTTATCGGCGGGACGAGCGCGGGAGCGGCTGTGATGAGCGAGATCATGATCACGGGCGACGAGAAAAGAGCAGTCGAGGAAGGGCATGAATTTGAGACGATCCAAGCGGATAACATTGTGACCGCACGAGGATTCGGTTTTATCGATACAGCCATCATCGACCAGCATTTCGTCCGTCGCAAAAGGCACAACCGACTCATCAGTTTGGTTGCTGAAAATCCCAAACTTTTAGGTGTAGGAATTGATGAGTCGACAGCTATTATCGTGAATCCTGATGACAGCTTCGATGTGATTGGAGAGCGGAGTGTTATTGTTTATGATGCTTCAGGGGCAGAAGTAACGATTTTCCCCACAAAAGGCATCAGTGTCCATAATGCCAGGTTGTTTATCCTGAAAAAAGGTGATCGCTTTGATTTAAAAACACGAAAAGTCTTGAACCAGTGAATACAAAAAAGGCCAAACACAAATGAAGATGAAAAAGATAAAACTCCCGCACACACTCGTCCTGATCTATAGCATGGTGGTCCTCACGGTTATAGCAACCTGGATCGTTCCTGGAGGAGAGTACCAGAGGATAGAACAGGAGGGCCGGATCATCCCGGTTGAAGGATCTTTTCAGTTTGTGGAAAGCCAGCCACAGGGATTGGGAGCCCTTTTTGTATCGCCGATCAAGGGCTTTGTCGAAGCCGCGTACATCATCGTTTTTGTGCTTGTTGTCGGAGGAGCTTTTGCCGTTATCGATAAAACGGGCGCCATCACGGCTTTTATTCACAACCTGGCCCTGAATTTCAGAAAGAGCAAAGCCATGCGGGCGCTGCTCATTCCCGTCACCATGCTTGTCTTTTCGCTCGCTGGTGCGATCTTTGGGATGTGCGAAGAGACCATGCCTTTTGTCCTGATCTTTGTCCCCCTGGCTTTATCCCTTGGCTATGACACGATTGTTGGCGTTTCCATTCCATTTTTGGGTGCGGCCGCGGGTTTTGCCGGAGCCTTCTTCAATCCCTTTACAGTAGGAATTGCCCAAGGAATCGCTGATCTGCCTTTGTATTCAGGAGTGGGGTATCGGTTGATCACCTGGGCGATCGGCACAGTTATCGTTATCATTCTCGTCATGAGATATGCAAACCGCGTGCAGAAAAATCCCAAGATCAGTCCCACATATGAAGATGACTTAAAGAAAAGAGAGGAGCTCGACCTCGATAGCCCATCCGATGAAAAAGTCGAACTCCGAGGGACCCACAAGCGCATCCTGTTCCTCTTCCTTTTCGGTATTGCCGTCATGGTTTTTGGCATCTTGAAATACCAGTGGTTCATCAATGAGATTGCAGGGCTTTTTTTGGCTTTGGGCATTTTGAGCGGAATTCTGGGACGGCTAAGCTCTGAAGAATTGGCTACCTCTTTTGCCAGCGGAGCCAAGGATATGATCAATGCTGCGCTGATCATCGGCTGTGCCAGAGCCATTCTTGTCGTGGCAATGGATGGCAAGATCCTGGATACGGCCCTGTATTCGATGTCCGGAGCTATAAAAAATTTCCATCCGATTATCTCCGCACAGTTGATGTTTGGGTGTCAGTGTATCATCAATTTCTTCCTTCATTCGGGTACAGCTCAGGCTGCTCTTACTATGCCTATCATGGCACCCCTGGGGGATCTTGTGGGCATAACTCGACAAACCACTGTTTTTGCCTTCCAGCTAGCTGAATACATCAATCCAGTGTTACCCACGTCTGGCGTTACCATGGGAGTTTTGGGACTCGCCCGGTTGAGATGGGAAAAATGGGCCAAATGGTTAATTCCTCTTCTTGTTATCTGGGTGATTTTTGCCCTCCTTTCCCTAATCCCTCCTGTACTTATGCACTGGGGCCCGAACTGATCCGCGTTTCTAAGAAGCGTCACCTTAAAACTTCTGGATGTGGGATCAATTTTCTGCATTCGAAAGTTCTGGATGTAGAGTCCGTTCCCTGAACGGACCGCACGGATGACCGTTTGGGAAACGGTCCCTACATAAATAGGGGACAGGCTGCTTTTTTAATTACCCCTATAAAAAGCAGCCTGTCCCCTATTCTATCTATTCTATTCGCAGAAGATTTTGACGGTTTCTTTCCCTTCCACATCGATCGTGAGGTCGTTCAGGTTTGTGACAAGCTCTTCAAGGTCTTCAGGTTTAATGCTGGAAAAATCCATGTTGATGCCCTTTTCATGCAGAGCTTCATCCACTCTGCCCTGGACATGTTTGGGCATAAAAGCCGCCCACTTGAGCCCCGCTCGAATCAGTTTTAGGGGGACTCGGATGTTCACCTTCTCGCCGCTTGCACTATCTGATCCGGGCTCAACCAATACTCTCAAGTATTTGAGGCTGGATTTCGTACCCTTCAGAGATGCCTCGCTACTCTGGTTTTGAACGGATTCGTCGGTCGAGATCGCAGCGAGCAGTCTTTCGGCCTCGTCCACGCTGATCTTTCCTTCGGCCAGCATGTCCAGTATTTTTCGTCTTTCTTCTTTCATGATAAGCCTCCATTATACGGCAATAAATCCTATTCTTTTGTTTTTATCTTCGATATGGATCCTTAGCCCTGACATAGCCCAGAGCACAGCAAAAAACATGGGGAGTGCAAAAAGAACGATCTTCCCGTAACCGCGGATCCAAGCCAATATTCCAACAAGAAGAAAAATCGGCGACAAAATAATCATTAGAACAAATAGCAGCAGCCATATTAAAAACATGGGGATCCAAAGACGGATCCTCTTTTTTCCTCTTTCATGGATATGTATTTTCATAATCATTGGTATCATTATTCTCCTCTTAATTTTTTAACGGCTTCATCCACACTCAGCTCACCTTTCTCCAGTTGATCGAGAATCTCGCTTTGGGGGAGGGGTGGATCGATGTCTACGAACTCGAGCTGCTGCGAAATACGGTTCAGGCGATTCTTCACTGTGGGGTAACTTATGCCGAAAAGCTCTTCCATGTCTTTGATTGAACCATGGCTTCGGACAAAAGCGGTTATAAATATCTGATCCTCGAGAATTAAACGGGCGAGAGGGGGTAGCTCGAAACTTCCTTCCAAGGTGATATTGCTATCCAAAAGCCTCACGCGCTCGACAAGCAGAGGGCCGCCACGGCTGATTTTTGTCAATTCTTGCCAATCTTGTGTCATATTTTCCTTCTTGAATTAAGTTTCTTAATTAATATAAGCCGATAAATTAAGAATGTCAAGTATAATATTAAAAAAATTAATAAATAGAGACAAAATAATTAATAATATATAATATTGAAGTGCCTGCCCCTCCCTGTTGGACCGTGAAAATCCATTTGATATACAATTTTGCCATTTTCCAAAAAAATTTTACAGAGGGGCAACCTTTTTGGCCCTTGATTCATCTGTACATACGAGGGAAAAAGATGGATTATCGCATAACTCACCACACACAATGCCTGCGAAGCATTGAAGAGGCTGTATGTGTTACAATAGGCGCAAACAGGACGGGTCGAGTTATGAGCGAAGATCAAAGCCAAAAAAACACGGAATCAGTCTCTTCGGCGCGTGCGGATCTCCTCTATGAATGGCTCGAACAAAGCCGCACCGGAGACACACAGGCTATGGGTGCCATCTACGATCACTTCAAGTCTTCCCTCTACGGTTTGGCCTTACGATATACGCGAAACCACACCGTTGCCGAAGACCTACTTCAGGATATCTTTGTGAAGGTCTTTTCCAACCTCCACACTCTCGATAATGATAATACGTTTGTGGGGTGGCTCTACCGGATAGCGGTGAACACATGCTTGAGCTATTTGCGGACTCATAAAAGAGTCTATCGGAAAGAGGTCCCGCTTGAAGATGTGGAAAGGTATATGACCCATAAAAGTTCTCACAGGCCAGAGGATATGATGAACAAAACTCTGGATGAGGCTATTCAACGCCTCTCTCCCCGGTTGAAGTCGGTGTTTATGCTCCACGACATCCAGGGTTTCAAACACGAAGAGGTCGCCCAGATCATGGATTGTTCTGTGGGAACATCAAAATCCCAGCTTTTCAAGGCACGGATGAAGATCAGAGAATACCTTGGAAAGAAACAGATGTTATAAGGAGACATCCGATGAAATGTCTAACAGCTAAAAAATGGATCAGCGAATACATAGACGGCGACTTGGATGCCGCAAAAAAAGCGAAGCTGGACCAGCATTGTGCCCAGTGTGCAGATTGCCAAAAACTCTTCGTGGATTTCCAGACCATCTCCAGCAGCGCCAAAGAATTGGACACATTTCCCCCCCCTGAGAGCACCTGGGGCAAGATCCAGGAAAAGATGACTGCTGAAGAGCAGGAAGTCCTAACGCTCACACCTCAAAAACAGATCTGGTTTAGCTTACCAAGACTCAGTTATGTTCTCAGTGCTGTCCTCCTGGTTATTTTTCTCAGTCTCGTCTTCATCTATGGACCAAGATATTGGTCGGGACAGGCGGTTGTCCCTGAATTAGAGAACCAGCAGTACACGATGGCAAAACTTGAAGAAGCCGAGCACCACTACCAACTAGCCATAAAGGCCCTGAATGAAGCGGCCATGGCTCAGAGGGAGCAGCTTGATCCTCAAATCGCTGAGGTCTTCCGTACGAATCTTGAACTCATCGATCAATCGATCAATGCATGCAGACAGGCGGTGCTCATCGATCCGGACGACATAGAGTCAAGGAAATATTTATTGGCAGCTTACAAAGAAAAAGCGAATTTGCTCAACGAGATCATGGCTGTCAAAGACACCTCATTCCCTGAGAGGGAAACAGAGGAAACTATATAAGGAGAGAAAGGGAGGTACGATATGCGATTAAAAAAATCACTCTTTACACTGACGGTTTTATTTTTCTTTTTGCTCACCTTGGGATTGAGCCCGACCTCATCGATGGCGAAGGAGAAATTCGAAGAGAAATTTGAAAAGACAGTTGCACTCGCCAAGGATGGAAAGGTCTATCTCAGTAACATCGCCGGAGACATCGATGTCAAGACCTGGGATAGAGGGGAAGTCAAGATCGATGCACTCAAAGTCTCCAAGCACTCATCCATGGAGAAGGCGAAAGAGTATGCCGGATTGGTCAAGATAGAGATCACTGAAGAAGGTGGCACTCTGAGCATCAAAACCAAGTATCCCAAAAATGGCCCTAAAAATATGAGTGTTTCTGTCGACTACAACCTAATGATCCCATCTGGGGCCACTGCAGACATCAATTCCGTGAGCGGGGATTTGACGCTTGCCAATATCGGTGGCGCAGCCAAAGCAGAGACTGTGAGCGGCGATGTCACGTTAGAAAAGATTGCAGGAACTCTTAAAGGAAAGACTGTGAGCGGGAACGTGACCGTTATGGATGCAGGGAAGGGGGCCTACTGCAAGTCGGTCAGCGGAGATGTGAAGGTGGATGATGTGAACGGCGATGCCGAGCTCTACACCGTTTCAGGAACGATCAGGGCAGGATCAGTCAAGGGCTCCATCACTGCCGAAAACACCAGCGGTGATGTGAAGCTGATCGATGTGACGGACGCTAAAGCGATCAAAGCCAAAACACTGAGCGGCGATGTCGACTATGTCGGTGTGATCTATTCCGATGGCAGCTACAATTTTAAATCCCACAGCGGGGATGTTATACTGACAGTCCCTTCAGATGCGGCGTTCGACCTGGAAGCGAAGACTTTTAGTGGTTCCATCGATTCCGATTTCGAGATCACTCTGGTTGGAAAGATTAGTAAGAAGCAGTTGAATGGCTCTGTGAATGGTGGAGGAGCCACTCTCGAAGTCAAAACTTTCAGCGGAGACGTCCACCTGAAGAAAAAATAATCTTTAACTCCTTTTGGAAATCGAGGAGAGGGACAAAAAGTCCCTCTCCTTTTTTTTTGACTTCTCCCCCCATGTATTTCCAGACCGTGATGTATGATATTCCGAGTGATCAGATTGGTGATATTGAAAACGAATAACGGGACAGCGGTGCGGCTCTACTCCAATGTAGGGACCGTTTCCCAAACGGTCCGTTAGGGGAACGAACCCGACAAAGAAAAAAACCATGCCCGCCTAGAGCCCTTCACACGGTTTTCTCCATCACACATTCTGATCACTTAATAACGTTTTATGTATTCTTCGCACACGGTTTTGGAAATACTTATTGAAGGAGAAGTCTTTGACTTTAATGGCGATTCAGTGATAGGTTTTTATAATAAAATAAGGGAGATATTCCTATGAAAAAAAGTCGATTAGGTTCTGCGGTGCATTTAATTTTTTTGGCCGCTATTCTAGTTATTGGGTTTGGTTGTCAAAAAACGTCCGAGATGGACAATCCTGTCCGGATCGCTGTTGCCCGGTTTTCCCATGAGACCTGCACGTTCTGCCCAAGACCCACGACCATCGAAGATTGGGAGTACTATGGACCTCCCTCGAGAGATCTTTTAGGGTCGAACGAGGGCTACATAGGAGGTTTTAAGACCATGTGTGATGAGTTCGGAAGCGTAGAGCTCGTGGGTGTTCTCTCTCCGAGGGGAGCACGGGGAGGGTCATCCGGAAGCTGGATCACGCAAGAAGCTTATGACAAGTACTCGTACGGCATCGCCGACGACCTGAAGGACCAGGGCCCCTTTGATGGAGTTTTCCTCTCCCTTCATGGTGCTATGGCTGTCACGGGGATCCCAAAGCCCGAGGCAGAGCTTGTGCGGCGCGTGCGTGCTGTGGTCGGCGAAATCCCTATTTTTGTCACTCTCGACCTTCATGCTAATGAAGACCATGAGCTATCGGATGCTGCGGATGCCGTTTTTATTATAAAAAGATATCCTCACTATGATACGACTCTCCAAGGGGAGAGAGCCGCACGCGTTATGATCAAGACGATCCGCGGGGAGTATGAGCCCACGATGGCGACCCGGAAACCTGGTGTAATCACTCCCAGTGTGTTTCAGGGAACAGGTGTCTCACCAGCCATGGATATCATGGAGAGGGCTCGAAGATGGGAGAATCAAAGGAAGGACGCCTATGTGTCTGTCGCCTTTGGATTCGCCTACGCGGACGTCCCGGATGTGGGCGCTACGGTCATGGTCGTGACCAACAACGACCAAAAATTGGCGGATCAAATTGCCGATGACATGTCGGATTATATCTGGAGAAACAGGCTTGGATTTGCAGGGAAAAGACTGCCCAAGACAAAGGAGGGAGTGGCTCTTGCCATCGCTGCAGCAAAGGACGGGAAAACGCCGGTTGTGATCGCAGACCACAGTGATCGCACAGGGGGTTCCACACACATTCTCGAGGAGCTCATAAAACAGGGAGCCAAGAATTTTTGTATAGCCACTCTGAGGGATGAGCGTGCCTTGGAAAAGATCGAGGCGGAGTTCAAGCAGGGCGAAACTGTCGATGTCGAATTGGGGGGCTATTCGGACGAATTTGCGGGGAATTCCGTGCGGATAAAAGGCACGATCGAATACCTCGGTAACTATCGTCGTGACACAGTGGCAGTCCTCAACTTCGGTGCGAACAATCGTGTGATCCTAACTCCACATCTCACACAGGTAACAACACCGGGCATATTTGAGCCTCTGAATATCCCTTTGGAGGAACTCGATATCATCGTGCTCAAGTCCCGGGTTCATTTTAGGAGAGGTTTTCATGAGACCGGACTGGCCGGCGCCATCTTCGAAGTGGATGCTCCAGGGCTCGGTCCCGCAGACCTCACTGTCCTTCCTTACAAGAACATCCCAAAAGATATCTATCCGGTATACAAAAAACAGTAACATCATGATGCGCAGTATAGTGATCTCAGTCCATATGGCGATCTAACCTGAATTATTCATAAAAGCTGCCGATACCTTCCTCCAAAAAATCTCTTTTTCATATTATCGGTATCTTTTACCTTTCAGGCGAACCGATCTCACAGCATCGGCTCCGTTGTAGCTCACTCGCGGTAGTTCACTACAGCTTCGTGAG
>CAZXJE010000134.1:0-639 GCA_964640835.1 uncultured Eubacteriales bacterium | reverse complement strand
CTCGGTACGTGAATAATCCATATCTCCTGAATTATTCATAAAAAATGTAGGGACCGTTCCACGAACGGTCCGAAGAAGAGGTTTGCCCGGTGTCTGTGGCTCCACGGGAATTTCACCAAAGCTCCTTAAGTTGAGAGTTGACATTTTATGCCAATTTCCTGAATAATAAATTGACCTTTTCTTCCAAAGGGGTGTAAAAAGGGGGAGAACTGGAAAATCGGAAATGACAGAAATTCTGTAAGCTGATTCTGTTAAAGCTGGGAGGTGAAATCGATCATGGAGCATTCGGTGCCTTTTAATTTTGTTAAACTTATGCGGGGTTTTGTCTTCACCTTGATTCTGATTTTTTGTCTTGTCCCGAATGTAGATGGTTTTGTTTTTGATTCGCCTCAAAAGACAAAGAAAGTAGTGGCTGGGAAGGAATATAAAGCATCCGGCATTCATGAATTCTTTTTGGGAAAAAATTACAGAAATTTATGGGTGGCGTCTGTAGAGATCAAGATGCTTGACTTTCAGAGTTTTGCAGGAGGACTTAGTCCGGCAATGCGTGTGGGTGGGATGCAAACATTGGGATTAGCCTTGAAGGGTGCAGACGGGAGGAGCTATACTTTTCGCAGCATTGACAAAGATCCCACCTCT
>CAZXJE010000133.1:0-9154 GCA_964640835.1 uncultured Eubacteriales bacterium | reverse complement strand
GAGAGGTTTCTCTGAAAACTAGAGAGAATCCAATCCCTTATTTTGAGGATAAAACCATTCCACGCCCAAGACAAATATTTTCGAGCAATAAATGGAATCCACAGATAAATGGGAAGGGGGGGATTTTTTTTAATGAATTAAAAAATGCAATAACTAACTTTTTTCATGCGGATTCCTCATTTAGCATGAGCAGAAGGAGTGAAAGAAGAAAATACGGGAGGCATAGAAGGAGAGGCAGAGGAGGAAGGTTTTAGCTCTAATTATGAGCCATATAGGACATAAAACTTTGGAGCGATGTGTTTTAAAGAAGGGCATAAGTTTATGAAAAATGGGCCAAAATTAAATACGGATGGAGATGCTAAGAGCGATGTTGAGATGTGGTTTAAAAAAGACGGCGAAAAATTTTTGAAGAGCGTTGGCATAGGAAAAGGGCAGGTTGTATTAGATTTTGGTTGTGGAGAAGGACATTATTCAATACCCGCTTCGAGACTTGTCGGAGAGAAAGGCAAAATATATGCCTTAGACAAAGATAAACAGGCTTTAAATTCCCTGGTTAGGCTAATAAAAAAGAACAATATCAAAAATATACAAGTGATACAAAAAGAGTCAAAAACTTCACTGGAAGATAATTGTATAGATTTTATACTGTCTTATGATGTTCTCCATTATGTGAAAAATAGAAAAGATATCTATCATGAATTTTGTAGAGTAATGAGACCTAACGGAGTTTTTTCTCTTTATCCGAAGCACCTCAAAAATGACTATCCTTTAATGGAATTAGCTCATATGAAATTGGAAGACATTATAAACGAAGTCGAAGAAGCAGGATTTTCTTTGCAGGATAAATTTTTTAAAAAAATTATTCACGATGATTCCTATAATGACGGCTATATACTGAATTTTAGGAAGGATTAATCATAGAAGTTTCTCGCGGGGAGATAAAAATCAAAAGGGAAGAAAAGCAGAAGGATATGTTTTTTGGTGACTATTTTCCGTATTGTTAGAAATCTTATTTGCTGGCTGGAGGTATCCAGGTGAAAATAAAAGGGCAATATCGATGAGGTTAGGGCTGAAACAAATTGGAACAATTCGAACACCATACACGGATAAAGCAACTTATCAACCCATAAACAATAATAAAGGTGAATTCCGTATTGTAATGGATCCTGCATATACTGAGGGGCTTCAGGAACTTGACCTTTTCCATTATATCTATGTCATCTTCTATATGCATAAGATAAAACGTAAGGAGTCAATGACTGTAATCCCTCCATGGACTGGGGACATGAAAGTAGGTTTGTTTGCTAGCCGATCACCGGTTCGTCCAAATCCACTAGGACTCAGCATTGTCCGGGTGAAGCGGATAATCGAGAATGAAATTTTCACATCAGATTTAGATGTGCTTGATGGAACTCCACTCATTGATATCAAACCTTATATAAAGGATCTAGATTCTAAATGTGATGCTAACTACGGATGGATAGCAAAGTTAGAGGACAGAGAACATTTGTCTCTTCATATCAAAGGTATCCCTCATGATTACTGAGAAAAGCGAAGAGGACGCAATTTCTTAATAGGAGAGAAAAAAATGTTAGCATTAAAAAACCAGTTCATTTTTGCCCCTATTAAAACAGGATATAGTGACGGAAGCGGTGTAATAACCGAAAGGCATCTAGCTTTTTATAAAAGAAGGGCCCAGTATTTAGGCGCGGTTATTCCTGAACCTTTTTATATGGACAAAGGCCTAAGGGAACTGCCAACACAGGTGGGGATTGATGAAGATAACAAAATAGAAGGATTGAAAAAATTAGTGGATTGCATTCACCAATCGGGAACGAAAGCTGTTGCCCACCTCAATCATCCAGGAAGAATGGCAAATGCTAAAATTGCGGACAATTATTTTGTCTCATCAACACACAGACCCTGTGAGAACGGAGGAGCGACGCCAGAAAGAATGAATAAAGAGAATATGAAGAAGGTTGTTGATCAATTTGTAAAAGGAGCGGTGAGGGCGGAGAAAGCTGGCTTTGATATCATAGAACTGCAGTTCGGACATGGTTACCTCCTGGCACAGTTTATATCTCCTTTTGTTAATGACAGAGCCGATGAATTTGGTGGAAGTTTTGAAAACAGGACAAGGTTTCCTCTGGAAGTTCTGCAAGCTGTTTTGGATTCTGTGAAATTGCCGATAATTGCCAGAATAAGTGGAGATGAAATGATTCCCGATGGCATAAAATTGTCCGAGATGATAGATCTTTCCAAACGGCTTGAGAGCAAAGGAGTTAAGGCCATACACGTATCCGCTGGCACTGTGTGTTCTACTCCCCCCTGGTTCTTTCAGCATATGTTTATTCCAAAAGGAAAAACCTGGGAAATGGCGAAGAAAATTAAAAAAGAGATAAATCTCCCCGTGATATTTGTAGGGAGAATAAATAGCCTTGACGATATTGAGAAATTGAAAAAAGAATATTCGGCAGATTATATGGCTATTGGAAGAGCGTTGGTTGCAGATCCGGATTTTGTCGGCAAATATTTCGCTGAGGTTGAAGGTCCAATAAGGCCTTGCTTGGCCTGTGTCGAAGGATGTCTGGGAGGTGTGAAATCAGGACAGGGCCTTCAGTGTTTAGTAAATCCAGAAGTAGGCAGGGAAACAGAAACCGTTAAGCCTTCAAAACAACAAAATAATTATGCTGTGGCAGGAGGAGGCTTAGCAGGAATGCAAGCTGCCATAACTTTAAGGAAAAGAGGACATGAGGTTGACCTTTACGAAAAGAATTCCCTGGGCGGACAGTTTAATTATGCTCCTTTGACTCCTCATAAGAAATCGATGTCAAAACTCATCCCTTATTTTATAGAGGAATTAAAAAATAATGAGGTGAATATAATTTCAAAAGAGGCTGTTAAATCAGATTTTATCTCTAAATATGATGGCGTTATCTTGTCCACCGGTTCTGAACCAGCTGTGCCGTCTATACAGGGATTGAATAAATTTTACTGGGCTGACATCCTCCTCGAGGAGAATTTACCTGAAAATAAAAAAGTATTGATAATCGGGGGTGGGCTGATTGGCGTTGATATCGCGACAGCTCTGATTCCGAGAAATAATAAAGTGATCATTGTTAAACGGACAACGGATTTTGGCGAAGACATGGAGACAATTGCCAAGAATCTTTCTCTCAAGATGATGAAAGAAAAAGGAACCATTTTTAGTGATTATACTCATATTAAGAAGATTGAAGGAAGAACTGTCTATGCTAAAAAAAAGGAACAGGACATCCGTTTTGATGATATAGATGTCATTGTCATCTCCACTAGTATGATAAGCTATAATCCTCTGGGGAAGGAGTTAATGGGAGAAATGCCTATTTATGTCATCGGAGATGCTAAGAAGATTGGGAATGCCCAGGATGCCATTAGGGATGGCTATGAGTCAGCAAAAGCATTGTAGCCGATTCAGCGTGAAGCGAAAAAGTGATTAAACAAATACTCATCGAACTTAAAAAACACGCGCCGTTCACGGCTTTTGGAACATTCACAGGCATTGCCATACTTTTAATAATAATTTTTACGAATGTACTCTCTCGGCTTTCTGAGGTTTCATCCGCTATTTTTTACATCTTGCATCCAATCCACATCGTCTTAAGCGCAATTGTGACTACAGCGATTTACAATCTGCATAAACATAAGTTTAATTTTTTATGGGGTATTTTAATTGGGTATGTTGGCTCGATTGGGATAGCAACGTTGAGTGATTCGATCATTCCCTATCTTGGAGAGTTAATACTTGATCTTCCTCATAAAGGTATTCATATAGGTTTCATTGAGAGACCTTGGCTAACAAATCCTGCAGCATTCTTGGGTATTGCCATTGCTTTTTTAAAACCCATGACCAAATTCCCACATTCCGGACATGTGTTAATCAGCACCTGGGCATCGTTATTTCATATCATCATGGCCACGGGTCAAACAATAAATCTGATGACACTTTTTGCTGTCTTTGTGTTCTTATTCTTAGCTGTATGGCTTCCCTGTTGTTTGAGTGATATAATTTTTCCACTTTTGTTCGTTCCGGCAACGAACGGAAAAACATTCAAAGGAGAATCAGAAACTTGATTTATAAGACATGATAAGATTTGATCATTTTCATAAAATAGGCTTAAGAATTTGGAGGCAAGAATGGAACATCAAGATATAATTGTGATTGGTGGGGGGCCGGCAGGCCTTACTGCAGGCATTTATCTCACAAAATACGGTTTCAATACAATCATTTTTGAAGAAAAAATTGCAGGAGGATATGCGGCTGAAGTTCCTCTCCTTGAGAACTATCCTGGTTATGTTAAGGGAATTAGCGGGAAAGACCTTGTTGACAAAATAGTCCAGCAATGTAAAGAAATCGGAGTAGAAATCCATCAATTTGAGAAAGTGATTGGATTAGACTTTCAAGGCAAAAAGAATTTTGTGAAGACAGAAAAATCTGATTATTCAGCTGAGTCAGTTTTTATTGCTTCGGGAAGATATCCTAGAATGCTTGGAGTGCCCGGCGAGAATCGATTCGCCGGTAAAGGCGTCAGTCATTGTGCCGTATGCGATGGATTTTTTTTTAAAGAAAAGATAGTGATTGTGGTTGGAGAGGACAGACGGGCAATAGAAGTTGCCATATTTCTTTCTGGATTACCATCTTATGTGAAAATGGTTTGCCAGAAGGAAAAATTATGCGCAGAAAAGATTCTCCTGAAAGATCTTGAAAAGAAAAAAGTCGAAATTCTTGGCAATATGGAACTCAAAGAAATCAAAGGAGATATAAAAGTAAAGAGTGTTGTTTTGTTTGACAAAACAACCGGGGATACAGAAGAAATAGATACGGATGGAATATTTTTCCAGTTAGAAGGTATTCCGAACAGTAAGATAGCTAAAGAATCAGGGATAAAAGTCGATAAAGATGGCTATATTCTTGTTGATGATACAGGGAGGACGAACATTGATGGTGTATATGCCATTGGTGACGTAACTTCTTCGCCTACAAAACTCGTTGTGACAGCAGTGGCACAAGCAGCAGCAGCAGCTTTTAATGTATTGGAACAAGATCTTATTCATATATAAAAGCGGAACCCGATTGATTTTAAGATTGCCTGGAAAGAAATGACCACTAAGAACGAAAAACGAATCGGTGTTTTTATCTGTCACTGCGGTAAAAACATCGCTGGAGGCCTAGATATAGAATCTCTAGTTGAAAGCTCAAGACACATACAGGGTGTTGTATTTGTTATTGATCACAAGTTTTCCTGTTCTGAAGATGGCCAGAACGCGGTCCAAAGGGCTATTCAAGATCAGAAGTTAGACAGAGTGGTTGTCGCTGCATGTGATCCCGCTTTGCATCTCATGACTTTTCAAAGATGCGGAGAAAAAGCAGGGATAGAACCAGAATTTGTGGATTTAATTGATATCAGAAAATGGACGATGCATGGGAGTCCTAAGAAAATCGAACCCCAACAGGCACTGGAACAATCAAAGAGGCTCATTGAGTTAGCCGTAAAAAGGATCCGTTTAAAACGAATCATTCCGAGTGTTGAAGTCGAACTGGAGCAGTCCGTTTTGGTCATAGGAGGAGGAGTTGCGGGGCTGGCAGCAGGCTTGGATTTAGCGGATAAAGGTTATAAAGTGCATATCGTGGAAAGGCTGCCCACTATAGGGGGGAAAATGGCTTTGCTCTACAAGGTTTTCCCCACAAACGATTGTGCTCCCTGCATATTGGCTCCTAAAACGGCATACGCCAACATACATCCTCACATCAACTTATTAACCAATTCAGAAGTTGAGAGTGTGGAGGGTTATATCGGCAACTTCGATGTCGAGGTTATCCAGAAGCCCAGGTATATTGATGTGAAAAAGTGCACAGGATGTGGAGAGTGTGTGGAGAAGTGTCCTGTTAAGGTGGAGGATGGCGAATATTCGGGAGGATTGGGACAAAGAAAAGCGATATACATTCCTTATGATCAGGCAATCCCAAAAAAAGCTGTGATTGATGCGCAAAACTGCCTTTATTTACAGAAAAATGTTTGTCGTTTGTGTGAGAAAGCATGCCCGACTCATGCCATAGATTTTGAGCAACAAACGAGAGCCATCAACCTAAAGATAGGGGCTATCATTGTTGCGACTGGTTTTGATGAATATAATCCTTCCGATAAGACTGAATATGGATACGGACGATATGGGAATGTGATTACCCAATTTCAACTGGCACGGCTTCTAGACATTGATGGCCCCACAGGGGGCAAACTGCTGAGGCCAACCGACAGCAGAGAGCCAAAAAAAGTTGTGATGATTCAATGCGTAGGCTCGCGGGACCAAAACACAAATGATTATTGCTCCAATATCTGCTGCATGTATGCATTAAAACACGCCCAGATGATCAAAGGAATGGTTTTGCCTGATTCTGAGATTTATATTTGTTTTATCGATATGCGGACTGTGGGTAAAGGTTTTGAGAAATATTACAGAAGCACCAGGGAACTGGGGGTCCATTTTATTCGCGGAAGACCTAGCGAGATTGTCGAAGATTCAGATACAAAGAACCTGCTTTTAAAAGTGGAAGATCCTGATATCGGTCAATTCCTAAAGATCGAAGCAGATTTAGTTGTCCTCTCCTGCGCCACCATCCCTTCTTCAGGCACCGGCCAGCTTTCACAGATCCTCGGGATCGAACGGGATGAGAACGGCTTTTTTAAAGAAGTACATCCTAAGCTTCGTCCTGTAGAAACAAATGTCAGAGGAATTTATATATGCGGCGCCGCGCAAGGCCCTAAGGACATTCCTGATTCGATAATCCAGGCCAATGCAGCCGCATCCTTTGCTGATGGTGAACTAAGGAAGGCGAAGATAAAGCTTCCTGAATTTATGGTTAAAGCAAAAATTCTCAATGAAGGAGGTTCATAAATTATGGAAGAGGTGTACGTAGAAGAATTCATGTCCCCAGGATGTGTAGGATGTCCAGCCGTTAAAGAGATGCTTGAAGAATTGTCTATTGAATTTGAAGACAAGCTGATCATTGAGGAAGTAGATATTACTGTGGATACGACGAGAGCGTCACAATACGGGATAATGTCAGTGCCTGCGGTTGTTATCAACGGAATTCTAAAATTTGTTGAAGTCCCCAGTAAAGAGGAATTAAAAAGAGCGATTTTGGAGGAAATGGAAAACGAATAAAATGGATCCCAAAGACAAGTCGAAAGACCCGATTCAAGTCTCAAATCTAGACTTAAAATTCAGGTCGGAAGTCACAAACCATAAAGAGGCTGGTGGTCTGAATGCTTGTTTTTCTTGTGGAACTTGTACGGCTGGATGTTCTATTAGTGAAGTTTTTCCTGACTACAGTCCCAAAAAGGTGGCGAAGATGGTGAAACTGGGAATGAAACAGGAGGTATTGAGCAGCCCTTTTATTTGGTATTGTACGACGTGCCATAATTGCGAGCAACACTGCCCCCAGAATGTCAAATTTTTTAACATATTGAATGTTTTGAAAAATATGGCGGCAAAGGAAGGGTATGCCCCTTCTCCCTGGGTTGAACAGACTCGCCAGATGATGCAAACAGGTTTAGTATTCCCCGTCGATGAATCAGTGGTGAAGAAAAGAAGATCCCTTTCGCTTCCGGCTATAAGGAGTGAAGGTAAAAAAGCTAAAAGATTAATTGAGATAACAGGACTTGATAAAATTCAAGCAAAGAAAAAACGTTAAATGAATAGATATGCTTTATTTCTAGGTTGCACAACACCCACCCAAGTGATGCAATACGAACTTTCTGCCCGGTGGGTCTGTCACCATCTCGGGATTGATCTGGTTGATATCGACGATTTCGTTTGCTGTGGAATCAACCAAATCAATCTCAGTCAAGAGGCAGGATTATTGTTAGCCGCAATGAATTTAGCTCGCGCCGAACGGGAAAGACTTGATATTCTCACACTCTGTGCTGCATGTACAGGAGCTTTATCAGAGGCAGTGGAGAGCTTGAGGGAGCAGGAAACAAGAGATCGTGTGAACAGGAAATTGCAACCCATAGGCCTCGAATACAACGGAAGGACTCGAGTGAAACATATTTCAAGAATTTTGTATGAAGATATAGGTTTGGATAGAATAAAAAAAGAAGTCAAAAGAGACTTGTCAAAGCTTCGAGTCGCTCCTCATTATGGCTGTCACTATCTCAAGCCGGAATCTGCGTTTGATGGCTTTGATGACCCTGATAATCCCAAAACCCTCCATCAACTTATCTCAGCCACGGGTGCTTTTCCTGTTCGATATGAGACCCTCAATTTATGTTGTGGAGGGAAGAGCTTTCCCGTTTCCAAAGAGCCGGCTTTTTCTCTGGTACAGAACAAGCTTGATAATTTAATGAATAAAAAAATAGATTGTTTGGTTGTTCAATGCCAAACTTGTTATCTTATGTATGGTGATCAACAAAAAGTGATAAATAAGCAGTTCAAAAAACAATACAATATGCCAGTCCTTCTTTATCCTCAACTTCTTGGTATGGCTTTAGGTGGCGATCCGAAGGATGCCCTTGGACTGGATTTAAACGCCATCTCTTTGGATGATCTGCTTGAGAAAGCAGGAATACATAGGAAGATTTAAAAATATGAGTATTCATCACTGCTTCATGAAAGGAGAAAAGGGAAGATGTTAATTGATCCCCAATCGAGACAAGTCTTAGAAAAAAAGTACGGTCAGGAATTAGAAGAGGATGTGGATGTAAAAGTTTTCACTCGAGACGTGATTATCAAAGGTGAAAATCCTGAGTATGCCCAATTTAGTAAAGAACTGGTAAAGGAGCTCTCTCAAATAAATAACAAAATAAGGGGAGAATATTTGAGCTTTGGGGATGAGGTAGCAAAAAAATTAGATCTATCCTTCTCCCCTACCATCGTAATTGGTGAAAATAACGGTTATTCCATTCAATATTGGGGTGTACCCGCTGGTCAGGTAGCAAGTTCAGTTATTGAGACGATAACTCTCGTTTCTCAAAGGAAAAGCGGTCTCAATAAATCTCTAAAAGAGAAATTAAAAAGTTTAGACAAAAATGTTTTGATAGAAACTTATTTCAGCTTAAACTCTCCTGCATCCAGTCAGGCGATTCTTTTATGCAACCGGATGGCTATTGAACTG
>CAZXJE010000132.1:7810-9183 GCA_964640835.1 uncultured Eubacteriales bacterium | reverse complement strand
ATCTCAAAATCCGGTCTAATGCAATGTTTTTGTATCCGTTGCCTAGTGTCTCGTAACGGTCCATTCGGGGAACGGACCCTACACAAAAAAGGGGACAGGCTACTTTTTATAGGGGTAATTAAAAAAGTAGCCTGTCCCCTTTTTGGTCTGTTCGGGGAGCTGATTCTACATGGATAGAGGGTGAGGAGTTATAACGCATGGAGTAGAATTAGATAATCCTGAAGTGGATACGCTCCCCTGCTTTTTGTCCTTCCGGAGAATCCATCCATTTCAATTCAAGATCAAACTCTCCTCTTGGAACTCTGCTGAAATCTAGACTGTAGACACAATTCCACACCTTGGCATCCTTATCCCACAATTGATCTATACTTCGACCAGGAATAACGTTTATTTTTTCTCTGTTTTGAAAAATTGCAAACTCAGGTTCAAGGTTGATATCTTTTTTTCGAGAATAAAGCTGCACAAAAAGAGCAACATCCTTTCGCGGCTTAAAAATGTTCGAACCAAAGGGATAAAGTTTGTATCCTTTCACTTGAAGGGTTCCATCCTTGTTTAACAGCTTAAATCCGCCATCCCCCGATGAATTCACCAGATTTCCAAAAATAGCGGTTGCCAGTTGAACATCCGCAATATTCTTGAAAATGGGCTTAGTGATTTCTTGCTCCACAGTACCCATCTTGGACTCAGCCTCATCATAAAGGGCGAATACGAGTTTATAATTTTCGCCTTTGAGCTTAAGCTCCTCAGAGGAGCAGTTAAATCCGAAGAACGAAATATTTTTAAGCTTATCGAGCAGACTCGGTGGAAGCACTATAGGAATTGCCATCTCGCTTTTCAATGCGCTTCCTCCACCCATTTCATCGATCCAAATCCCTAACTTTAAAACTTTAGATTTGCCCCATTCAAAATCTGGAGGGATGATTTTTTTAATAGGAAGAGCAATATTAAACCAGAAGATAAATTTATCTTTGCCTTTGATAAAAGTGTTTGCCCTAGCCTCGAAGGGTATATCTTTGAATATGGATGGATTGTAAGAGGCGGATGCAAGAAGGAGGGATTCCTTCTGATCTTTCGTATAATCAAAGTATCCCTTGCGAAACGTTATGTCTACATCGGGCCTTTTGATCTTAACCTCAATTTTGTGGTATTTCCCATCGGCTTTATTCTTTTTAGGATAGAAGCTCAACTCATAATAATTGCCTAAATCCCTGCTCACAGCCTCTACAAAATTATCAAACTTTCGGCTTCCCAAAAGGGAGACTCCAGAGGTATCTTGGGCGATATACTTGAGATTGGACATTTCATTCTTTTTAATTTCTGCAATGTCGTCTGGCCATAACGAACTGAGACCCGCTGCCCCCCTCGGAAAATTA
>CAZXJE010000132.1:1361-7800 GCA_964640835.1 uncultured Eubacteriales bacterium | reverse complement strand
GAATCTGGAATTGCCATATCTGGATTAACGATTGATATGTCAGGCAACACATAGCGCAAATAATTATCAGGATCCATCGTGTAAAAAGTGATGTTATAGCTATTGGCGTACTGAATCATATCACGGAAAATTTCATCCCCTCCCCGACGTGCGGATTTATGGAGAACTTTGAACGGATCCGTGATCTTCGCTGCAGAAACCTGGGCCAGGGGGATGTTTGTCTCTAAACCTTGACCTGCATAAACTTGCGCAAATGACAGAGCTGGAAATCCACCACTGACAAGGAGCACAGGCTTTCTTCCCGGATAGTCTTTGATGATATTCATGACAGCCAGGAAGCTGTTGATCGATTTTTCAAATCTGTTGCGTGTTTCAAACTCGTACATATACTGCAGGCTCTTGTTGAATTGTTGGATATCAAACACAGCAGCTTTCGCTTGAAGGCTTGGATCGGCTCTGGACACCACACTCGGTACAGTGAGAGAATCTGCAGATTTATTCACCCAGATGTTTCCAGAAGCGTTATTGACAGCTTGAGCGATAAGTTTTTCATCAGATGTAAAAGGCTGGAGGATTTTCATCCCCTCCTTTTGCGTCAGCTCAAAAACCATAATCTCCCGCCCCTGTTTGATCAATTCGATAAGTTTCTCCATGATCTGGGCTTTATTCCGGTCCAGCATTCGTGGGATTGTGTTTACTGAATCAAAAATTACGATAAATCGTTTCTTCCTCGGGGTGACGGCTGTAGGTTTAGGAACAGCCACATCCTCTCTGAGGACATCCCCTTTATCAAAAAGAAACAGGTCTAGGGAATTTATGGTCATTTTCTTTCCATCTGCAAAGACCTCAAAATCCTCTTTTGTGAGGTCCCGGACAAAGTTTCCCTCTTTATCAAGAGCAATGACATCAACCAGAACCAACCGGACGGTGACATCGTGCTCCTCTTGGGGAGCAGGCTCTGCACCGAGGCAGAATGAAAAGAGAATGGGAGAAATAAGCAAAAGGTTTAAAAAAGGGTGTAACAGTCTTTTTATCATTTGTTTTTTGACTCCCAATTGTTTTAAAACATACACCTATAGGTTATCATAACAAAAAAACCGCAACTCAACACTACATACACGACACTGCAAAAACTATGCCAAAATATATTAGCTGTTCTGACGAAAAAAATACCGACTTCATGTTTCATTTTAGTGACATATGTCCGATATTTACTCTTTTTTTATTTAATCAGAATAATCCCCAAAGAATTTTCCAGAGTATCTGAGGAGAGATGGGAACGGAATGAACGGTGGTGCATGGCTTGACAAACCTGTTTATTTGGTGTTTATTAGTACTTAAAAATGACGCAGAATCCCTTCCCTGCCTTTTAATATGGAGAAAATCGAACACCCTTTTGTCCAGAAAAGTGCCTTTTCTGGAGTTTTGGACAAAAACTTGAAGAGCCTAGAAAAACGATTGGGAATTTCGCTCTCTGCCCGGGGAGATGCTCTGCTTATTGACGGGCCAGAGAAAAAAATGAAGTTCGCCAAGTACTACTTTGAGAAGATCAAGGACCTGGAAGAAAAGGGTTACTCCCTCAGCAAAGAAGACCTCCATATCACCCTGGACCTTCTCGAGGAAGGGATGACACACCGTATAGAAGATTTTCTCTCCTCAGAGCCGCTCAACCTCTCCCGCAAATCTGTTACGCCCAAAAGCCTGAATCAACAGCAATTCATCCAGGCAATCAAAGAATATGATTTGGTCTTCGGGATCGGCCCTGCAGGCACAGGGAAAACCTATCTTGCCATGGCCATGGCGCTGTCGTTCCTGCAGGATAAAGCCGTAAACCGGATCGTTCTCACCAGGCCTGCCATAGAAGCCGGGGAGAAATTAGGCTTTTTGCCCGGGGATATGTACCAAAAGATCAATCCCTATCTCCGCCCTCTCTATGATGCTCTCTTTGACCTCGCCCAGACTGATCAGGCGAACAAGCTGATCGAAAATGGCATCATCGAGATCGCACCTCTCGCTTATATGCGGGGGAGGACATTGAACAGCGCCTTTATCATCCTTGACGAAGCGCAGAACACAACCAAAGAGCAGATGAAGATGCTCCTCACCCGAACAGGATTTAGTTCAAAAGTGGTTATCACTGCGGATGTTACACAGATCGACCTGCCCGAACCAAAAAAGTCAGGAGTATTACACGCTATGGATATCCTATCGGGAATTAAAGAGATCTCATTCATCCAATTCAATCACAAAGACGTGGTCCGTCACCCTCTGGTACAGAAGATCATCAAAGCTTACCAAAAGGCAGAAGCCAAACTGCGAAAAACACAATGAATTCGAAATTCTTTAAGACGCTAAAGCTTTTTAAAAGCGAAGACGCCTCTATATCCAGGACACAGAACAACTCCGCTCCCAAGGGAACATACAAAAAGGTCAGTATTCGGAAAAACATCCTCTCCAATCCATTTGTTTTTCTTATTGTATTTGTTGCGGTCCTTTCCTACTTCATCGCCTATCTTCCCTCGAAATCACTGCCAGAGAACCTGACTGAAGGAGAGATCGCCACATCGGATATCGTAGCCCCTATGGATCTGACGATAGAGGATGTCGAGACGACCGAAAAAAGACGGAACGAAACCGTCGATGCTGTGCTTCCTGTCTACAGACAAGATCCGAATGTGACTCTAAACACAGAGGAGAAGATAAGGGAGTTTTTTAGCTCCGGTAGAGAGCTGGTCGAAGAGCCTCCTTCAGTGAAGGGAAAAAACACGTTCAGAACCAACGCTGAGGAGATCTTTGGCCTTGAGCTGACATCAACGGATCTGAACAACTTGATCAAAGTGAATTTTGGAGAAACTCTCGAGGAGAGCTTGATCAATCTGATCATAAAAATTTCCGAGCCGGGAATTATCGTCTCTAAAAATCTTTTCATCCATGGAGAGCAGGAAAAGGGCCTAGTTCTTATCAGGAGTTCGGGGGTCGAGCAGTCCATACAAACGACCGATATCCTGGACATTAAAGAGAGTAAAGACCGGTTGACTGCTGAGATTAACCAACTGGAGATCCCCCAACCCGAAAAATCCCTCTTGATAAAGCTATCCCATTTCTTTATTCAGACAAACGTCGCCTATGACAGAATGGTGATGGAACAGCGACAGAGAGAAGCGCGGGAAAGTGTCAGCACCGTGTTTTACACTATCAAAAAAGGTAAAGTCATCCTCCGGAAGGGAGACGAGATCAACGCAGATGCCCTCAAGCAGGTAGAGATTATCAACCAGAATCTTCAGGCAAAACCCAGCTGGCTGACAAATTTTTCTGGGATCTTTCTGCTTTTTGCACTCATCCTCCTGACTGTCTGGTACTACATGAAATCGCTCGTAAAAACCAATTTAGCTCTCAAGTATTTCCTGATGATGGGAGTTACGCTGATCCTCAGCATTCTGTTCTACAAGCTATCCATCTTCTTGGCCGAGACGTTTAGTCAGATTACAACTACTTCGTTCTTCTCGCACACAGAGAGTTATTACTATGCGTTTCCCTATCAGTTCGGAACGCTTCTTTTTGTCTTTCTCACAAATATTCCCATCGCGCTGGTTTTCACGGTGGTTAACAGCCTCCTCGTAGGATACCTCTTCCAATCGAACTTCTCACTTTTGATCTTCAGCCTGATCGGAGGATTTGCGGCCATCTATGGGATCAAATATTATGGTAAACAGAATAGAACTTCAACGTTCAGAGCTGGATTTTTTCTTGTCGCTCCCATCAATGTCTTCATCATCATCACCTTTCATCTGATAAGAGAGCGGCTGGGTCCGATCGACTTGGTCGCCAGTGAACTCTTTATGGGTCTCTTGGGGGGTTTGTTGAGCGCTGCACTCGCCTTTGTTTTTCTGCCGGGATTCGAGAATCTCTTTGATATCGCAACACAGAGCAAACTTCTGGAACTTAGTAACTCTGATCTTCCCATTTTCCGGGAGATGGCCATGGAGGCACCGGGTTCCTACCACCATTCATTGATCGTCGCTTCTTTGGCAGAAAACGCAGCCGAAGATACAAAACTCGATCCAATGGTGGCTAAAGCCGGCGCACTCTACCACGACATCGGTAAGATCAAAAGACCCGAATACTTTATCGAGAATAAGGGAAGAACCCCCGACTTGCACAAAGACCTCAAGCCCAGCATGAGCACTCTTGTCATCGTTAATCATGTCAAGGAGGGTGTGGATCGTGCAAAAAAATTGAAGCTTCCTAAGGTTATCAAAGATATCATCGAACAGCATCACGGGAACTCTCTGGTCAGATATTTTTTCGAGAAAGCCAAGACAGAATACGACCCCGAGATGCAAAAGATCGGTGAGGAAAGTTACAGGTACGCAGGGCCTAAACCCAAAACCAAGGAAGCCGCCCTGGTCATGCTGGCCGATTCTGTAGAGGCAGCCAGCCGGAGTCTCAAATCTCCGACAAAGACAAACCTAAAGAGAGTCATCTCGGAGATTACCAATAATTATATCCAGGATGGCCAGTTGGATGACTGTGATTTTTCTCTGAAGGAACTGAGGGTGATTGCCTCATCCTTTTTAGATACGATGTACACGATCTATCATCAGCGTACAGAATATCCCGGATTCGATTTTGAAATGAAAAAAAAGAAACCTGCAAAAAAGTCTAACGCAGCCAATGATAGAAATTCTAAACAACCAGAAAAGACATAGAATCGACATAAAGCGGTTCAGGGAACTGCTCGATACATTGATCGGGTTTTACAATGTGGATGATCCGGAGTTGACTCTGGCTTTTGTGAACAACAGCGCCATCCAGGATTTGAACCGAAGGTTTCTGGACAAAGACGCACCGACAGATGTTTTGAGCTTTCCCATCGGGGAAAAGGGGGCCGATGGCATCTATTATTTGGGAGACATTATTATTTCAGTCCCACAAGCCAACAAGCAGCGACTGCAGAAAAAAAATGACCTGGAGCGAGAATTGGAAATACTGACAGTCCATGGCTTTCTTCATCTCCTCGGATATGAACACTTCGAGGGGATGGAGGAAGAGGAAGACAAAATAAAAAAGCATTTATTCGAAGAGAGAGATGGAAATTAATTTTGTTGAATGGATAGGCTTGGGGCTGAGTTTTGTGGCGGCCTTCATCTTTTCGCTTTTTCATATGGCCTTGTGGTCCACATCAAAAATTTCTATCAGCCGCTACATCGAAGACAAAGAGAAGCCCTATCGTATGAAGATATTGGAGATCTATGACGATCTAAGGATCTCGGTGGAGATCATGCGGGCTCTTTTTTTTATTGCATTTCTGATCTATCTCTTTGTCGTATTCCCTTCGTTGACACTATGGCCGTTGTCCTATCTCTTGATCGCTTTTGGGATCTACCTGATCTTTTTCGACCTTATGCCACGCTTCATAAACTCGTTGAATAACAGGGGTGTGTTCTCTTTTTTCCTTCAGACTTATAAAATCCCATATGTCCTATCCAAGCCGCTTTTATTTCTTTTAAGGGCCAAGGCATTCCACAAAGAGATCGAAGAAGAGGAACATGAGGCCTCGGATGAAGAACTCCAGACCTTTGTCGAGGAGGCCGAAGAGGAGGGCATCATCGAAAAGGAAGAAGGTGTGCTCCTTAAGAGCGTCGTGGAATTCGGCGATACGATCGTTAGAGAGATTATGACTCCCAGAGTAAGTATGGTTTGCGCCAAAAGGGGTGCCTCCATCGAAATCCTCCGGGCGTTGGTCAATAAGGAAAAGCATTCACGGATCCCTGTATATAAAGAGAGGATCGACAACATCGACGGGATCGTGAACGCCAAGGACCTTCTGGAATATTCAGAGGACATTCACAAGACAGATTTGATCGAACCTCTCATCCGTGAAGTCTATTTTGTGCCGGAATCCATGAAAGTGTCCGAGCTGCTCAAGGAATTCCAGAAACGGAAACAAAAGCTGGCAGTGGTTGTGGATGAACATGGGGGTGTTTCGGGGCTGGTCACAATGGAAGACCTGATGGAAGAGATCGTGGGTGAAATTCAGGATGAGTATGACAAGGACGAACACCAACTCATTGAACAAGGACCTTTGGATTATATTGTCTTAGGAGATGCGGAGGTTAAAGACCTGGAAGAGATCTTCGATGTTGAGCTTGAAGGAGATGAGTACATCACAATGGGAGGGTTTATCACACATCACCTGGGGCGATTGCCGGAACAGGGAGAAGTCGTAGAGTTCAAGGGTTTGTCGATGGAGATCCTCGAAGTCGGCCCCAAACGCATCCGCAAACTCCGCATCAAGAAGAAAGAGATGTAGGGTCAGCTCCCCGAGCTGACCGATGTAGGGATCGTTCCCCGAACGATCCGAAAAATGGGGATTGGGAAAATGGGGACTGGCTCGTTTTTCCGTCAGGAAAAAGGTGCCTGTACCCGTTTTCAGATG
>CAZXJE010000132.1:0-1261 GCA_964640835.1 uncultured Eubacteriales bacterium | reverse complement strand
GGGGACTGGCTCGTTTTTCCGTCAGGAAAAAGGTGCCTGTACCCGTTTTCAGATGTTTATAATGTAGGGTTCATTCCCCGAACGATCCATGGTAATATAGAAGAAAAAATGAAAGTCGGTTACGTTGCACTCATCGGACGCCCAAATGCGGGGAAATCTACGCTCCTCAACAACATTCTCGGCCATAAAGTGGCCATCATCTCCGATAAACCTCAGACCACACGAACCAGCATCCTTGGCATCAAGACAACGGACAAAGGACAGATCATCTTTGTTGACAACCCGGGCATCCACAAACCCCTCCACAAAATGAACAAACGCATGATGAACATTGTGTATTCCTCGTTGGAAACCTCTGATCTTCTCTGTTTACTCATCGATGCCACTCTCAGGTTCGGCCACGGTGACCAATTTGTCATCGATTCGCTGAAAGATGTCACAACCCCTGTGTTTTTACTCATCAATAAGGTCGACATCATCAAAAAAGAAAAAGTTCTCCCCATGATCGATAAATATAAAGACTTGATGGACTTTAAAGAGATCATCCCAATCTCGGCATTAAAGGGCATAAATGTGAATATTCTCGAGGATAAGATCTACGATCATCTTCCCGAAACGGATAAGATATACTCTGATGAAGAGATCTCCGATCAATCCGAACGCTTTTTGCTGTCCGAGATCATCCGCGAAAAGATCCTGAGCCATGTGCGGGAAGAGCTGCCTTTTGTCACCGCAGTCTACATCGATACAATCGAAGACCGCGGAGTGATGGAGAACCATCCAGAAAAACGAGAGTTGAAGTATCTCAAAGCTACGATCTTTGTGGAAAAAGACAATCACCGCAAGATCATAATCGGCAGGCATGGAAGTTTGATCAAGAGCGTCGGCATCGAGGCCCGCAGAGAAATGGAGAAAATCCTGGATGCAAAGCTTTTCCTTGACCTTCAGGTCAAAGTCAAAGAACGGTGGCGCGACAAAGCCAATGTTCTAGACCTCATCGAAAGACAATAATCCTGGCTTGTTACCCTTCACGTAATGATTAGGCTATTCTGTCTGTCTAGTCATTTTTATCTGACAGACCTAGAGTATTGACATTAAAGACGTTTGATGCGAAAATCTTGAAATCTCAATTGTGGTGAGTGTAGCTCAACTGGTTAGAGCACTGGACTGTGGATCCAGAGGTTGGGGGTTCGAGACCCCTCACTCACCCCACCTTATTTTCCCTGTTTTCCCTGTAGAGTAGTCATTTTTTAATTTTTTT
>CAZXJE010000131.1:0-9204 GCA_964640835.1 uncultured Eubacteriales bacterium | reverse complement strand
GTTTTCTCCACCACACAATTGAGACACTCAATAACGCATCTTGTTTTCATACGATAACAGATTTGGAAATGCTTGCCTCTACGGCACCCTCGACTCGTGAATAATCCAGGATAGATGTGAGAAAAAAATCTATCGAGAGTTAGCGTTCGATGAGAATATTTTGTCTGTATTCAACCAGAATTTTTTCATATTTTTTTGGCGCAAGCAGTTCTAAAACCTTAAGAAATGTCCGGTTCCTCCTGAGCCATGCTTTATTCAGATTCCGTGCATAATGAGCCAGCCCCAAATCAAACCATCTGAATCGGGAGAGTTTCTTCACCATTTCAATCCGGGAATAGAACTTTTTGTGACTGAAGATCTGAGCTTTTTGCAACATGGACAGGGAAAGCTTGGCTGGACGAAATACAACATGATGGGCATCATATAAAGCCCAGTCATCAAAAACAATTCGCTTTTCGTTTGTCAATTTGTTAAAGATTTTTGATCCAGGCAAGGGTGTTAGGATAAGAAATTGAGTGGATGACAACCTTGTTTTCCGCGCAAATTTTACAGTTCTTTTCACAGTATGCCAGTCATCCTCATCAAATCCATACACAAACATCCCATGTATGTTGATCCGATGCCGATGAATGACCCGAATTGCCTCCTGAATGTCTTCAACTGTCTGTCCCTTCTTCATCTCCCGCAAACTCATTGGGTTGACCGATTCAAAGCCAATGTACAGTGTATGGCAACCCGCTTTTTTCATGAGTTTCACCAGTTCTTCATCCTTGGCCACATCTGCCCGGACTTGAGTGGACCACTTGAATGTGAATTTTTCTTTGATCATGGATTCCAATAATAACTTTGTGCGTCCGCGGTTTGCAGCAAAATTGTCATCATAGAAAAATATAATATTTTTCCTGTCGTTATAACGCCGTAATTCTTCAATGATATTTTGGGTCGAACGAAATCGATATTGCCTTCCAAACATGCCTGTAACCGAGCAGAAAGAGCAATCATAAGGACATCCTCTAGAAGTCTGCACAGGGATTGTCGTATGACCTGCGATCTGTCTCTTCTCATTCAACAAATCAGACAAATCAGGGAAGGGAATTTCATCCAAATCATTCACAAACTTATCCATCGGATTATGGACCGCTTTACCGTTTTTCCTGTAGGATAAATTAGGGACACAGTTTAGCTCCTCACCTTTTTCCCAGGCCTCGATGAATGCCATCAACGGCCGCTCGCCTTCCCCTCTGACGACAAAATCCGCATGCTCAAGGGCTTCTTCTTTTAAGAATGTCACGTGGGGTCCCCCAAGGATAACCGGTATCCCCATGTCTCTTATTCTATCCGCTATCACATATGCTCTAGGAGCGGTCGATGTGATGGTTGATATCCCCACAAGGTCAGCCTCTCCGATGCGATCAAAGTTTATCCTTTGAATCTCTTCAAAGATTATGTCCACATCCCACCCAATCTGTTTCATCAGAGTCCCCAGGATGTAAGACCCCAAACGGGGTATAACAAACTGAGAATAAATATGCAGATTGGGCGCCTTAGGTTCAATAAAAACAATCTTACTCATTATCCTTCCTCTTTAAGATCAGATCGTTTCCGGTTTCGTGTTCTGAGGCTCATGATCTCTTTCTTCTTTTTTTTCAACAATCCTTCCCAGCGGTCCATCCCCTCCTTAAACAACTCCATCCTTTCAAAAAAAACATGGATCTTCTGCAGCATTTCATTCAATTTTTTTTCGGTCTCTTCCTTAGAGTGTATTTTCAAGCGGGCCTTGATGGACAAAAAATCCCGGAAATGGTGCGAAATCTTTTTTATCTCTTCCAGAGAATAACCGAAGAGTTGCAAATCCCTGATCAATTGACAAAGGTAAATATAATTCTCCGAATACAGCCGAAATCCCCCCTCACTCCTCATATCCGGCTCTATGATGCCCTTGTCCTCCCAGTGTTTTATAGCACGAGGGCTCACTCCCACCCGCTCGGCAAGATCTCCCACGGTGAGGAACTCATTCAAGTGGGAAGGCTCTTTGAGCACCGTTCCCAGCTTTGGCAATCCGATTTTTCTGATTATTCTTTGAACATCGGAGAGAAGGTAGCCTAAATCTAGCAAATTTTTTACGTGTACACCATATTCCACGCTCTGTTCCGAGTAGAATGGCACTTTATCTTGAGTCACTCCATCCGGCTTCAAGAGCTTCATTTTTTCCCATTCGTTGAGCACATCTTCTGTTATATCAAGATGGGTTTTGATTTCTTCCCTGGTTAATACGATTTTATTCATCCTGACCCTATACGTATGCGTTAGTATTTCAATCTAACAGTGTACGTATGATTATATCTTCTTTATTTTTTTTGTCAAGGTGTTAACCTGGATTAGTAAACATTTCCAAAACCGTGATGGCATGAATACACATCGTCTTATTGAGTGTCCCTATTGTGTTATGGAGAAAACCGTGTGAAGGGCTTAACGGGTATGGTTCTTTTCTATGTAGGGTCCGTTCCCCGAACGGACCGTTTGGGAAACGGTCCCTACATTTAAATAGAGCCGCACTGCTGTTCCGTTGTTCGTTTGCGAAATCACGAATTGGAGCACTCAGAACGTCATTTATCCCGAAACGCGGACGACTCTGAGATTCTTCAGGGGGATCTCGAGTGAATTTAAATTCCCATCTTCATCTGTTCCCACATGGATTTCAGAACCTGTTATCTCTATAATGAAGTGGCAGGGATTGAATTCCGAGGGCTTTACGGTCACAGGCGTCTCCATCTGTGGGATGATATACACAGACAGTTCCGTTTCCTCTTGGAAAGTGCAGAGAAATCGTTTTGTCAAAACTACGTAGGGAGAGTAAACAGCATTCGGTAAAAGGAAGGCATCCCTTCTAATCTTGACTTCGCTCTTCTGTTCCTGCCCTGCAACCAGGATAATATTCTCGACATTGCCCTCGTTGATGACGCTCATGACTTCCTGTTCGACTCCGCTCACCGAACCCTTGAAATAATACTGGCTGGGAATAAAACTTTTATCCAGGCGAATGGTGAGTTTTTCGATTTTCATGGGGATCGGTTTGGTCATTCGTCCTCTAACTGTGAGAAGATACTCCTGTTCGTTGGATTCCCAGATGTACTCCTCGTAGCCGACTTTTTCCCCCATAAAAAAGACATCAAAAATCCCTTCCTCAGATTCCTCTTGCCCTCTTATAGCTGGAGCAGAGATTGACAGGCCAAACAGAAGAATTGGGATAAAAATAAAGGCCTTCGAAGAGAACACACGCATACTTTTCTTAAAGTTTGATCTATTCTACGATAACGGCCGTCCCGTATGCCAAAATTTCCGAAGCGCTCTGCATGATCATCGAGGTTGTGACGCGTATCCCGATGATGGCATTCGCTCCTAAACCTTCGGCCTCTTCGACCATGCGGTCAAAGGCCTGCTCTCGAGATTCGGCCATCATCTTTGTGTAGTCCGTGATCTCTCCTCCCACAATATTCTTCAACACTGCGGAAATGTCTCGACCGATATGCCGGGCGCGGATGGTATTCCCCCGGACAAGGCCAAGGGTTTTTATTACGGTTTTCCCCGGGATTTCATCCGTGGTCACGAGCATCATTTGACAACCTCCTTGTACCGTTCCCTCTTTCTCACAAAAATCCTTTCTCTTCCGATGGATACGAGCAGGATCACCAATCCACCCAGAACGGTCAGGATTCCGATCTTCAAGATCAATGGGGTGGTCGTGTCCTGAATGATCCCTTCGATGGCTTTGTATCCACCAAAAAAGAGCATTATGATAGCACCGATCGACAACAATATCCATCCAATTCTTCTCTCCAATCGGTTATAGACAGAGGTCCAGTAGACTTGCCACATCTCCTTCGGGGGTTGTTTCAGTTCCATTTTTTGCATGACCTCCTCGAATTTCACCATTTCTTCCAATTCTCTGCGGCACTCCTCGCATTGCTGGACATGTTCCTCTATCATTTTTTTCTGATCCTCGCTCAAATGTCTGTCATGGTAGGAAGAAATGAGTTCTTTTATCTTTTGATGGTCCATATCAAACTCCAAAACACACCTTTTTATTCAAAACCCAGGTATTTTCCGACAATCCCTTTCAACCTTTTTTTGGCATAATACAGGGATGACATCACCGTCCCGATGGGCTTATCCAATATCTCTGCGATCTCCTGGTAGGAGAGCTGCTGGAAATAACGGAGGACGATGATCTCCTTCTGCTCAAAGGGAAGCTCGTCTATCCCTTTCCAAAGCGCCTTTTTCATCTCCCTGTCTTCGTGTTCGACCTCCAAAATCCGGACGTTTTCAAGGGGCACTTCATTGAGGCGGCGCCGGTGTTTGTAGTGATCGATACAAAGGTTCTTCAAAATCCGGTAGAACCATGGGAAAAAAGGTCTCTTGGTGTCGAATTTTTTTATTTTTCTGAAGGCCCTGATGAACGCATCCTGAGAGATATCGAGAGCATCCTGATGGTTATGCACAAAAGCCAGGGCCACATAATACGCTGACTGCATATGCTGGACCACGATTTCTTGATAGGCCTCTCTATCTCCTTTTTGAACGAGCTTGAGAATTTCCGATTCAGAAAGGGCTGTGTTATGATCCATCCTATCCTTCGTTGTCATAAAAGCCGTTTCTCTCTGGAGCACAGTTTCTTCTTGCATGGTTTTGACCTTCATTCTGATTTACTGTGTCCCCAACAAAATTATTCATAAAATATGTCAATTTATATTAATTCTAACATCATTATCATATTTTCTTTGTTGATGTTTTCAAAATACAATCCTATCTATAGAATCACCCAAGTGTTTTTTTTCATAATCGACATATTTTATGAATAATTTTTGCTTAAATTTTTTGAAATTTCTTTCTCTGGCGGACGACCTCATATATAAATATGGCTCCCGCTGAAGCCACGTTGAGGGAGGCCACCTCTCCCAAAAGTGGGATTGAAAGGATCTTGTCGCATTTTTTCTTCACAAGCGGACGAAGGCCTTTCCCCTCAGATCCCAACACCAAGCCCAATGGCACAGTGTAATCAAAGTCGAACCAATAGTTGCCACCCTCTGCTTCAGCACCCACAAACCAGAGGCCTTTTTCCTTGAGGCTGTCCATCAATCGAGCGAGGTTCTTTACTCGGGCGATCTTGATGTGCTCAAGGGCCCCTGCTGATACAGAAGACACAACATCCGACAATCCGGCGGATCGCCTTTCGGGCAGGATGAGTCCGTCCACGCCCGCACCCTCAGCTGTTCGGATGATCGCACCCAAATTTTGAGGATCCTCGACTCCATCGAGTAAAAGGAGGAAGGGAGTTTCGGAACCGGAAAGGATCGACTCTACAGACGTGAAGGCCTTGGGCGAGGACAGGGCAACCACTCCCTGGTGGTATTTGTCCATCCGATCTAACCGTCCTTTCGGCACCCAAACGACCGGAACGCTCCTTGATCTGGCCAGCCCGATGACTTCTGCAACTCTATTTCTTTCTGTATCCTTCTGGATAAAGATCTTTGTCACACGGATTGGTGAAGATTTTAATGCCTCAAGCAGGGGATTGATCCGGCCGATTTTATCCATTATTTTTTATGGTTGTTGCATCTTTTTCTTTAAAAATAGTCTCCAGATCACAAACCAAGCCAAGATCGCCCCAATGGCTATCCCCAAAACGAGCCATCCTCCTTTCTGAGCGATTAAAATTACAGCGACGGAAGTCCAAAGGCCGCCACCCATGAAGGGTTCGTGAAGGAGCTGTTTATATCCAAAGGCTGATGCCGCCTCCGTTTCCTGCTCAGGATCTACAATTCGCAAAAGGAGAAGACCCGTTGCAGTAACGCCCATGGATTTGCCCATCTCAGCGATGGCTCTTTCAAACCAGTAGTTGGGAAGCATTCGTCTAGCTAAAACTCTGACGCAGAAAATGTTCCAGATAATTCCCCCGATTATGATGATTGTGAAGGGGACAATGCCTTTGGCAATCACTTCTATGCTGATTGTGCTGATGGCGGCAACGACCAGAAAGTCGAGGGCTGTTCCCCCCAGTCGCTGCATGAGTTTATGATCCACGGGGGAAATTCTGTTGCTGTGCGATATTAATAACTGCACAATGAGTCCGCCGATCATACAAAGAGGGAAGAGAGGAAATCCCGCGAAAAGCTTGACTTCAGCATTGCCAAAAAATTGGTTTTCAATGGCCATCAATATGACCTTAATACTGTATCCGATAAATATGGCGATTCCGATGATGGCCAGATGGAGGGCCACACTATCGATAGAGTCGGCCGAGACAGTCTGCTGCCCAGCACTGGGTCTCTTCTCGATGGGATATAATCCTGCAAGTTCTTCGGCGGTCATGTCATTTAGCTGCTTTAAGTTGCTCACATATCCTTTTTTGGCCGCCCAGTTAATGAGAACAATCCCCACAAGGATTGCTGATATGATCCCTGCCGTGGCAGAAGCGAGTGAGAAATCCGACCCTTCGTTCCAGCCGAGCTGAATGAACACATCTCGCAGGCCACCTGCCGTGCCATGCCCACCCTCAAATCCTATGGGGAGTGCGGCGCCGAATAAATCGGGGACCTTGAAGAGAGAACCGAGAAAAATCATGACAAAACCGAGTCCGACGACCCATTGCCCCCAAGCGACGATCTGGCCATAGGCAAGCTGAGGGGCTGCCCGATCCCATATAACCGACAGAGATGGGATGGCTGCGCCCAGGAACAGGGATGCAAAGACGATATTGATGAGAAACCCGGGAAGGCTTGTCCAGCCGGCTGTCCAGTTGTCTAATCTGCTTCCTGAAATTTGAATGAGGATCAACCCTATAATTCCACCAATCACTGCCGAGGGAAGATAGAGTTTCTGAATGAATTTGACTTCAACCCGGAAGAACTTTCCTATGGCTAGAAGTAAACATAGGCCGCAGAATGAAGTAACGATAATCATCCTGGGCTCCTTAACTTGATATTCCGGGGCATTCCATTCTCCTTACTAAACGGTGTTGATCACAACAGCTAACGCTGGTTATATTCTTCCTCATCTCCCTCTTGCACGGCTGAATCTCTCTCAAACCAGATTTTCAGTTTAAAGATTAATATTCGTCGAGGTGGTGGAATTCCGCATCCTCAAGCCAGGTCTGCGGGCGCTTGACCATCTCGATAATATGTCCTAAAACGACGGCCTGTTTTTTCTCTTCCTCTGCCATCTTCTTCACAAGAGTCTTGTTCTCTTCAGTCTCCATTTTCTCGACGGTGTCCGAATAGAGCTGGATTTTCTTCAGGACAAGGTCACGTGCATCTTCATATAACTTGACCTGGTCGATCTCACAGCTGAAAGGAGCGTTGTCTTTCTGCATGTTCGAGAACAATTCGCGGGCTTCACGGAATGTTTCGGTCTCTTCCATCTCCACGGCTGCATTGTTCTGCATCTCCTTGAGTGTTTTTGTGTGTTTCTCGTGATCATCGGCCAGCATTAAAAGGATATTTTTCACACCCTCATTGCTCTGGCATTTCTCTGCCAATGTTCGATAACTCTCTATAGTTTTTTTCTCCATCTCAAGGGCAAATTCAAAAAAGTCCATGTCTTCCTCCGTCTATAAATCGATATAAGCCCGGGCTTCAGAGGCCCGCTGTACACAGCTCTTGATGGGTTTGGGGAACGCAAGTTTTGCCCCCTCCTCCACAACAGGAATGAACTTGTCCAGCTCAAGGCCCGAGGCTTTTGCCGTGAGCGCTACCCTCAGGGGATGGTAGAGGTCCTTTCCCTTACACCCCGTGTTCTCTTTGATCTCTTTAACCATCAGGCCGAATACCTCGTAATCAAAGTTTTCGACGCGTGCAATCTTATCAGAAAAACTCCTGATCACTGCCAGGGAGCAGCGCTCCTTTAAGATCTCTTTGGCATCATCGTCCATTGTGGAGAGAGAGAACTCAAACAGGGAGGAAAAAAAAGAGGAAAGCTGTGAAAAACGATCGATCTTATCTGCAAAGGCCTCCACCGCTCTTTCCAACCAAGCCCAATGGCCAGGAGACATCTTTTCGGGTAGCATCCCCGCGCCTTTCAGGTGCGGGAAGGCGTACTCCGCTTTTGTGTGTGAGGGGAGAGGTTTGATGTGCTGACGGTTGATCCAGGCCAGTTTGTCATAGTCGAAAATCGCCGAAGAGCGGCTGACCTTTTCCAGCCGGAACAGGTCGACCAGCTCCTCCTTGGTCAAAACCTCATGGCCATCTGGGGGTGCCCAACCCAATAGCGCCAGATAATTGAACAGGGCTGAAGGGAGAATTCCTTCTTTATCAAATTGATCGACGGCGGTGGCGCCATGGCGTTTGCTCAGCCGTGTGTTGTCTTTCCCCATGACCATAGACAGGTGAGCAAACACAGGAGGATCAACACCCAATGCCCGGCAAGTCAGGATCTGCCGGGGCGTGTTTTGGATATGGTCCTCACCGCGGATCACATGCGTAATGGCCATCAAAAAATCATCCACCACTACGGCATAATTATAGGCAGGAATCCCGTTGGAGCGCACGAGGATGGGATCTCCGATCAGGCTCAGATCGAATTGGAGAGTACCCCTCACAAGATCGTGAAAGCTGATAATCCCCTCATCGGGAGTACGAAGCCTGATCGCGGCCTCCTCACCGGAAGCGATCCGTTCGGTGGATTCCTCCTTAGGAATTCCACTGCACTTTCCGTTGTAAACCGGAGTCAAACCCGCATCGAGGGCCTTTTTTCTTTCTTTCTCAAGCTCGCCGTGGGAACAAAAACAATGGTAAGCCTTCTCTTCTTTCAGTAATATCTCTGCATGTTCCCTGTAGAAGTCCAAACGCTGGGATTGGCGGTATGGGCCGTATTCGCCACCCACATCAGGGCCCTCATCCCAATCCAGTCCCAGCCAGCGCAAATCCTCCATCAATTTCCGGTCGTATTCGGCCGTTGACCTCTCCACATCCGTGTCTTCGACCCTGATGATGAACGTACCATCCTGCTGGCGGGCATAAAGCCAGTTGAATAGAGCCGTCCTGGCATTTCCCACGTGGAGATACCCTGTTGGGCTGGGTGCAAAGCGCACTCTTTTTGTTTTCATCACGACTCATAGTAATATTGAACCTCACTTGAGTCAAGCGTAATGAGGCGCCTCCTCCTCTCGAAAAAATAGCGATCCCTTTTCCCCAGTGAAAAGAACTGAAT
>CAZXJE010000130.1:2370-9250 GCA_964640835.1 uncultured Eubacteriales bacterium | reverse complement strand
GCTCATTCAGCGGAAAACAAAAAAAGCTCAAAGAGTGAACGGATGTCCTGGTGGCGTGAGGCGCGGTTCGGGATGTTCATTCACTGGGGTCTGTATGCCATTCCTGCAGGCGAATGGAAAGGTGTCGAATATGAATGGCTCGGAGAATGGATCATGCAACAAGCGCGGATCCCGTCATCTGAATACGAACTTCTGAAGGATCAGTTCGATCCGGTTAAATTTGACGCGAATAAGATAGTCCGGCTTGCCAAGGAGGTCGGCATGAAGTATCTGGTTATCACAGCGAAACATCATGATGGATTCAGCCTATTTGATTCGAAGTATAGCGATTATGATGTGATGTCAACGCCCTTCAAAAGAGATGTCATCGGAGAATTCGCCGACGCTTGCCGGCGTCACAACATAAGGTTCGGACTCTATTATTCCAGCAAGGACTGGCATCATCCTGAATTCCCGGCAGAGTATAATCGAGGCGATTTTCATGGCGAACCGAATCCAGATGCAGATATGAACAAGTACATCATATATATGAAAAATCAATTGACCGAATTGTTGACGAATTATGGGCCGATCAGTGTGGCATGGTTTGATTTCAGCGGAATTCGGTTTGAATCGAGCGAAGAAAGGGCTCGTGTCTTGCGAGCTGAAGAAATCGTCGGTCATGTTCGGGATCTCCAGCCGGATATCATCATCAATGACCGTGTGGGCGTTCCTGCCGATTATGGAACTCCTGAGCAGGAGATACCGGATGTAGGCCTTCCAGGCCGTGATTGGGAGACCTGTCAGACGATGAATGATACATGGGGATTTAAAAAGAATGATCAAAATTGGAAATCAAGCGCTGAATTGATAGGCGAACTCGTTGAGACTTCCTCAAAAGGTGGGAACTATCTTCTGAATATCGGACCGACCGCACTGGGAGAAGTGCCTCAGGCAAGCGTTGAGCGGCTTCAAGATATGGGGAAATGGCTTCAAATCAACGGTGAATCGATTTATGGAACAAAAGCCAGCCCTTTTACAAAACCTTCTTGGGGATGGTACACACAGAGACAGCTCCCGGGTGACATAACGCGTTTATACTGCCATGTTTTGGACTGGCCCAAGGATGGCAAACTTATCGTTGAGGGTTTGAGCAAAAAGCCTGCAGACGTTTTCCTTCTTGCTGACGAAAATCGCAGTTCTCTCCAAGTTTCTCACATTGATGATGGGTTTGTCATTGCTGTTTCCGAAAGAAATACGGATCCCGTTGACTCTGTAATAGTTTTAGATATAATGGGCAATCTAGAATAAAATAATTGAGGAGGTAAAAAATGAAGAGATTATTAGCGGCTCTCGTAATTATTATGGTGTTTTCGATTGTGTCGTGTGGAACAAAAACGGAGAATACAGCGACGAACGATAACGAGGAAAAACAGGCAAGCCAGGACGGCAGAAGGGCAAGAATGCGAGAGGCGATAGCAGACATCAAATATGATGTGCCCGAAAAGATCGATATTAACTACGAAGTGCTGGACAACATCGATACCTCAACATCTCCATTGGGAGTTGTCCCTCTTTCCGAAGAGCTCGGCCAGACCTTAAACGGTTTGTTTGCGAAATACACAAAACACTTGGCTCCCAATGGCAAGCCGATCCATATCTTTGCCCAAGCCGGCGTCAGTGACTTGCAGGTCGTGAGGGCGAGGGAAATCCTAAAATACCATCTGACCGATGCCCCCGGTACACAGTACGGTAGTGACAAAACCGCTCTCGCCAACCGGATGGCTGATGTGAAAGCCACTCTTATGTATACAGACACTGAGATCAAGTCTTTTGCCATGCGTCCCTTTCTAAGGGATTCAGAGCTCAGGCTTCAGGATCTCTACGCCACAGAATCTCCTGTGGAAGGCAGCTTTGAGTACATCCATAATGAAGGCAAGCCTGGGGAAAGATTTACCCGCGATGCCTCCTATGAGGAGATCATGCATCTTGTTCATGCCAAAGGACTGGAGGATATTTTGCCTGAGTATCATCAAGAGATTGTCGAGGCTGAAAAAGCTGCGATCGAGGCAGGGATATATAAGTATGGCCGTCCAGCACCCCATGAATACATCATTACCGGATTCGATCTCTATTTTGGCTTGTGGGATCACAACCCTCAAGGTGATGGAAAATCTTTTGGCGATGAGTATCCCTATCACACCAAAGAAGAGATGAAAGCGGGGGATCCCGCTCTTTATGATCTTGTTGAAAAGTTCTGGCCGAAATATCTGACCTACAATGCCTATATCGATCCTTCATTTGAAGGGACATTCTCCACAGTGCGCGATGAAAATACGCCCTATACCTTTAAATCCCAATATCTTGTCAACATCGTCCTTACAGGCTCGAAAAACACGAATATTCTTGGGAACGATCAGGATAACCAACTCTCTGGGAATGACGGGAATAACATGATCACTGGCGGAAAAGGAAATGACATCATAAAAGGCGGAGCGGGTGAAGACACAGCGGGATTTTCTGGCAACTATTCAGAATACAAGATCACTCAAACCGATAACAAAACCGTCGTTTTAGACACTGTTACCGGACGTGATGGAAAAGATGAGCTGACAGAGATCGAAGTTCTAAAATTTAAAGACAAAGAGATGTAAATATAGGATATAGGGATATAGTGCTTTGGCTGACAGAACTTAATGATAATAAAGGAATTATTAAAGATAAATCGATGATTATCACACTTAGAACGTACTTTTTGCACCCAAAAAAGTCATTCTAAGCAAGGTGTGGCGGTTTATAGGTCCAAGATTGAGGGCTCCATTAAGAACGCATGGATTCTGCCGTTAGAGACACTTTTTTGATGGCAAAAAAGTGCGTTCTAAGACAAAAAAGTGCGTCAAATTTGGGCGTATCTTATTTGAAATCAAAGAATTAGAACAGCCAAAGCACATTTCCATTAATTTAAAAAAAAGACTTGACAAATGTGTGAAATATTGTATTAATGTATTATAGTAATAATGTATTAAGACAATATCAGTTCAAGATAAGAGGGAAAAAATGACTATCAGTTTCCTGCTGGATATGAAAAGTGGTATTCCTTTTTACCGGCAGATCATCGATCAGGTGAAGACCGCCATTGCAACGGGTACACTGGAGCCAGGTTATAAGCTCCCGACAGTGCGCCAGCTTGCTGTAGAGCTTTCTATTAATCCGAACACAGTTGGCCGGGCTTATACCGAGCTGGAGCTCACGGGGCTCGTGGAGACCCAAATGGGTTCGGGCACGTTTATCAGCCAAAGAAAGGTGAAACAGAACGACGTAGAGCGACAGCGCATGCTTGATCAGATCTGCCAGGAGTTATTATCGAGGGCTTCCTCATATGGATTTACCCTCGATGACATAATGAAAAACCTCAAGCAGCGGAAGAACCGCTGAAAAAGGAGAAAAAAATGAGTAAATCATTTGGTGGCAGCAAACTCGGTGCTCTGGAACGCTTCGCCACTAGCTTTCATGCCGACTTCCGTTTCGGCCCGCTGAATATCATGATCCTTGTGGCCCTCTGCCTTGTTGGGCTTATTATCCATTTATCCATGTTTCCGTTCCAGCTGCAGGTGGTGATCACCATGGTGGGAATTGCCCTTGGTCTATCAATACTTTTTCGCCTCTCTCAGATTTGGGAGTCGGTACTTGTTTTTACGACGATGGCCGCATTGTGGACCTACATAAACTTCCGGCCTGAGAGTTGGATTCTGGTGATCTCGGTGGTAGCGGCAGGACTAATTGCACCGTGTATTCAGTTAGCTTACCAGTGGGAGAAGGCAGTCATGCTGCGTGTTGGAAAGTTCCGCGGTCTTCGGGGATCTGGCCTCTTCGCTTTGTTACCTGTGATCGACAAGGTGGCTAACTATGTGGACCAGAGGATCAGAGTCACTGATTTCAAGGCCGAAACCACCCTTACCAAGGACACTGTCCCGGTAAATGTCGATGCCATTGCATTCTGGATGGTCTGGGACGCAGAGAAGTGTGTACTAGAGGTAGAGAATTATAGGGATGCGGTATCCCTCTCTGCTCAAACAGGCTTGCGGGATGCCATCGGCAAGCATGAGCTCGGGGATATGCTATCTCACAGAGACAGACTGGGTGGGGAAATCCAACAAGTGCTGGACGATAAGACGAATGCCTGGGGAATTACAGTTCAGTCAGTGGAGATCAGGGATATCATTATCCCAAAGGCTCTAGAGGATGCCATGAGCCGAAAGGCCCAGGCCGAGCGCGAGCGTCAATCCCGTATCATCCTGAGTAAAGCCGAAACTGAGATTGCCGAAAAGTTCGCAGATGCATCAGTCCACTACAAGAACAACCCTGCCGCTCTCCACCTCCGAGCAATGAACATGGTCTTTGAGGGCCTTAAACAAAAGGGATCTATGATCATAGTTCCCAGTACGGCTGTGGAGACTATGGGTCTTGGTGCCCTCGGTGGCCTGACCGCCTTTGACCGAATCATGGCCGAGAGCCAAGTTGGAGCTGAAGGCACGAAGCCAACGAAGGAGAAAATAGCCGGGGTGGCCAAAGATACCGATACCGCTTCTATCTCGGATGCTGAAGAAAAGAAGACAAGCGAAGAAGTGTAGGATAGGAACAAGAAATTCCGGGTTTTCCCCTTTTTAAATACAGATGGAGCCAAAATCGCTTTTCCTCCTATAACATTTTCTATAACTGTTGTATAAGTATAACCATTGTTATGTTTACTACTATAAACATATGGAGAGGCAAAAAGTTTTTGCTGGAGAAAGAAGAGACAGATTTAGAAAATGCCGATAATTAGAATTTGAGGATATTTTAAGGAAAGTAATGGCAATTTTTATGAATAATTTCAGTTAGATTTACGACTAAACGTACATTAGGAGATTCTCTGGCTTGAGTATGGATTCTGAACTTTGGCCCCCGGTGCTGAAAATACGAGGAAGAGATTGAACAGTCAAAGAATCAAGAATTATATATTAATGATTGGTGTGTTTTTTATCATGATGGTTCTCCCTTTGTCTTGCCTTTTTGCTGCGGATGAGGCGGTTTCGGACGAAAAAGCCTATACGGAACCATCCCATTGGTTTCACAAATACGGAGATTATCTTGTTTATATAACTGTTCAAAGGGCCTCTCCAAGAGGGTATATGATGTTTGTTTTTAGCGACAAAACGGCTTTTGAAACCTCTGTCGCCAAGCGATTAAGAATAGGCTCATTATCCGATAACTTCCATTGGGGAATCGAAATCGGACTATTCACCTCATTAAACCGATATAACGTTTGGAATTTTAGTAATCTTTGTGTTGAAGGGAAGTTCGGGATTTTTGGCCTGTGCGATTTAAAGCCAGCCGTACTCTTGCTTGAAATGGCCCATTATTGCTCGAACCTTCTTCAAGGAGCTCCTGAATTTAAAGATCCCATCAAGTATTCACAATACGGTTTTTATCACCAGGTTTTTTATCCTGCATCTGTAAAATCTATACCCGGCTTAAGGTTGATCAAACCGTATTATGGTGCGGGTGTATATTTCTACCAATATCCCAAATCGCATCACATTCCTTTCGATTTGGGAGTGGAAATAGAATCCAAACCATTTCTTTCTTCCAACAAAGGAATTCATCTAGGTATCCACATGACCTATACGGGAATGCGAAATTTAACTCCCACCCGCAGTGTGATGGCGAGCTGGGGGACATTGAGCGATCCAACGCTCGACTCATTGCCTTTTTCAATCGGTGTGTTCTACCAGTGGGGACAGGATGCAAGAGGCCAATATTACGAAGAAGACCGGGAGATTTTTGGGATCAGATTAAATATTATTTACTAAATCCTGAATACTGGACGGCTCTGATTTTTGCTGCTGGCGAGCACAACTCGAAGTTGTGAAGATCCTGCTCAAGCATGGCGCAGATCCATCCTTAAAACTTGCTAAAAAAATCCGCTAGTCCTCAGATCCTTCGTATTCTTTAAACTCCTCAAGTGTGTCTTTGCTTGGTGCCACCATGACTTTAGGAATGGTGCTTTCAAATAGCTCATAGGACAGAGGGAGCATCTCTTTCAAGTCAGATGCCGTTCGGATGATCTTCCACTCTGCATCCGGAGCGTAAGGTCCTAGAAAGTTCCACCCAGAACCGATGACCCAATAGGCGAATTCCTGGATCAACACTCTGTTCCTGACTTCGCTATCGCGCTCGCCATATTGTTCGACAATGTAATATTCCTTGTCTATCGCCTGCTGCATCGCTTGATAAACCTTAGAGGTTTCCGATATACCCCACTCATCGAGAAATGTGTAATGGAGCCCGATATCAGTCACGTGGTGGAGGATGTGTTCAACGACCTCATTCACCTGGCCGGAAACACCTTCCATAATAATGTCGCAGATGCTGTTCTGGCTTCTGGTTAGGTTGAATGCCGCTTCATCTTTGGGCGTGAACTCGTGATCGTGTCCCATGAAGAAGGGGATTACAGCTTTGTATCTGTACATGTTTATCAAAACCTCTTTTTGCAGCTCTGCGTCAATGCCTTCCCCTTGAGGAAATATCTCTTTGATGGTTTTTGCGACCTTTCGCATAAAGTCGTCGGAGATATCATCCCGGCCGATGAGGACAATGCCGTAGACCGATAGCTTTTTCGTGAATGGTTTGTATTCGTCAGTCGAAACAACATCACTTTCCTGATAAAGATTTTCAGGCACTTCACCTGCAGGGGAAAGCCGGATGCAATCTCCCAAGTGGGTCTTTACAGATTCCGTCCTTTCTGACGTCATCTTTCCTGCCTCGGATTTTTCCGGTTCAGCCTTTTCTGACGTACAAGAACCCAGAACCAGGATCAAACAAAGGAGTGCACATAAAACATATCGAACGTACATGATAT
>CAZXJE010000130.1:0-2360 GCA_964640835.1 uncultured Eubacteriales bacterium | reverse complement strand
ATTAAGGTCTGCCCTTTTTCGGCAGGCTAGTACCGTTCTGAAGGAAGTTCCCTTTAGCAAAAGTGGCATTCCTCAGTTTGGGACATTGAGAACTTTAATAAGGAGCATGTCACTATGGCTAATGGAACTGTTAAATGGTTCAATAGCAGCAAGGGCTTTGGCTTCATCGAGCAAGAAGACGGACCGGATGTGTTTGTTCATCATTCAGCGATCAACGCAAGCGGTTTTAAATCTCTCAATGAAGGCGACAAAGTGACTTTTGAGATCGAACAGGGACCCAAGGGACCTGCGGCAGCAAAAGTTACAGTCATTTAGCTCGCTATCAATTAGACTTTAAAGGGCACTGTCTCAAACATGAGACAGTGCCTTTTTTTTTGCACTTAATTTGATTTTCCCTTGAATAAGTAATTTGGAACGACAAATAAGGGAATTTTTTTCAAAAACTATCTGTTGAGATTCATATTCAGAGCGGTCATAAAATTCCGGACCGTCTTTTTCCCGTGACCACCCAAGTCGATGAATTCTTTCTGTAAAACCCGACAGTCAATACTGACCTTGCTATCCATCTCTTGGATCATAATCGATAACCGTGGGGGCCTGCTCTCAAAAACACGCCTTCCGCTTTCAGCCGAAATGAATCCCGTCTCCTTGTCCATACTGTCTATTGTAAAATCAATATCTTTGACTGCCCTTACGGATGCCTCCCACACTTCCTCAAACGTGTGATTGTCCAGAAAAGTCGTATCCTGATTAATGATTTGCTGAGTGCAGGATAGGAATGTAAAAACAATTATCAATACGCATAACTTTTTCATGGCACTCTCCTTCTATAAACTTCAAATATGAATCCACCTGTAGATATTTTTCAGCAATTTTTGTGCCAATGAGAGTCTCAGGGGTATTCCTAAATTTAACGCTGTTTCTTTGTCCCTTTTAGATGACAAATACAAAGGTTTGATGGATCAGCTCCCGCTGATTTCAAGATACCTGTCAGAAGCATGCTGGGCTGAGGAATTTTGTGAAGCTATGTCTCTATTTCAGTTGAATCGTTTTTTCCAGTTTTCCAGCATGTTGCGACTCGTAGCGGACAGTCAAATCGCCCTTCCCCTCTACGAGAAACTGGTGTTCCACTTTTCCGAATCCTGGCACGACTAGGAATTGGGTCTCGGGACGGTGTTTTTTATAGTTCACTCGATCGTTGTATGGGTCGGTCAGCACGCCACCTGCTAAAACCTTGGAATTTGAACCCGAGACTTTGAGTATGTCCTGGGGATTCAGATTCACCTTCTGCGCCTGGTAAGTCATTGTCGGGATCGCCTTGGCGTTCGATAGACGCGTTCGTACCCGAAAAAGATCTTTATCGACTTTTTTAACATCGAAGACCTCCAAAGTGACATTAGGCGTGTGCTTGGCGGAGAAGATCACGGACATCGCATTTCGGTGAACCATGTCCTTGATCATAAAAGGTGCCGAAAGCCGGCCGCTTATCTTCACCCACCCACCTATCTCGATGTCTCCGTATGTGGGGTGTTTATAAGGTTTCCATGGTTTGTAAAGCTTGCCCATTGCGAGGTGGTCACTGAATTTAAGCCGCTCACGGCTGCGCGTTTCCCGGCCCATTGTGGCCATCGGCCCTTCAGAGATCGGGTCCCGTTTTTTCTTCTCTTCGAGTGTGACAAAGGTTTCGGTCTCACTCATGAAGACTTCGCCCACATAGCCGTAGGCTCCACCAATCTGGACAAGCCATTCCACGGAATCACCATAGGTAGTATAGAGATCTTTCCATGAGACCATATAGCGGTAGCCAGGAGTGATCCGCTCAGCTTGCTGCCCGATGTAGTCATAGACAGCAATGTCACCGGGAGGGTATTCTCCCAATCCTTTCCGGCTGGGTCCGCGCAAAAACATACCGCCGTAATTGTGAAAAGACCAGCCGATGCAGATGTTTGTTTTGGCTAAGATCCATGCTCCCAAGGCCTTAAGCCCGACAGAAGAGAAGGGATACTCCCCAGCTCCACCCTGCACATAGGGGGGTGCCCAATCGTAGCCCCAGTTTCTGTTGGGGTCCACATACCCTTCGCTGTCTTCATTCACGCGGCCATCGCCGTCGTTGTCTATCCCTTCCTGGCTGAGTATGGTCCATTCCCCTTTTTCACCAGGTTTGACACGCACCATCAATCGTGGGTCCTCGGGGTCGGTCTTGAATTCACCGAACGGATCCTTCTTGCGCATCCGGCAGATGTTTCCGTCGCCATCCAGGTCGTCGGGGAAATCCTCATCCACCAGGCCGTCGTGGTCGTCGTCAGTCGGGATGCGAAGGCTGCGGTTGGAGCTTGCGGTGTTGGAATCGACAAAAAAGT
>CAZXJE010000129.1:0-9276 GCA_964640835.1 uncultured Eubacteriales bacterium | reverse complement strand
GGCGAAATTCAATTTATAGACAATATTTCTAATTTCAGCTTTTTTATTCCAAGATTCTTTAATGGTCTCAAATGGAATTTTACTCTGTATCATATTGTTTTGTAACAAAACAAACTCAGGATCTAGACGAATCTCTCCATCCCTCATATTTACCTGAAGAAATAGCGACACATTTTCATTAGCATTAAATTGATTGGACCCCATTGGATAGAATTTAAAATTTCCCACTTGGAGTGTTGCATCTTTCTGCGATAACGTAAAAGACCTTTCCCTTTTTTCCGATCTAACCAACCGGCCAAAAACCGCATTGATAATTCCACCAGCATCTGATCCTTTTAAGGCAGGCACTTCAAGCACCTGTTCAGCTGTTCCCACGTGATCACTATCCTCATCATATACAACATAGATCATGCGGTATTGACCGTGTTTGAGTTTAAGCTCTTGAGAACAGGTGTTATAACCGAAATAGCGTATATTTTTAAGCTTGGCTCGGGAAGATGGGGTGAGGTCGACCGGTATATCCAAACGCGCATTTATTGCATTTTTATCTTGTGGGTCATCCACCCAAAAATTAACCTTAACGATTTTCTGTTCCTTATTCGGATCATCTCCTAGAATCAGCCCCTGAACCGGCAGGGCCATGTTGATCCACAAGATGTATTTATCTTTGTCTTTGATAAACGGAACAGTCCTGGCTTGAAAGTCGATCTGTTTGAATAAATCAGGATTAGTAGATGCAGAAGCGAACGCCAGGGATTCTATATGCTCGGGCTTGTAATCGAAATATCCCTTGCGGAATTTAATTTTCAATCCCGGTCTTTTAACCTTGACTTGAATCTTGTGATATTTGCCATCCGCCTTTTTTCTTTTTGGATAATAACTCAAGACATAATAGGAGGCGAGATCCCGATTCAAATATTTCTGAAAATCCTCGAATTTGGTGGCTCCCTGGAAAGAACTCCCTCCCGTATCTTCGGCCAAATATTTTAAATTCTTTAATTCGTTTCTCTTTATTACAGCAATTTCATCTTTATCTATCCGAAGATCATCGGGCGTTGCCAGCTGTCTTTTAAAATTATCATAGGAAATATCCGGCAAAACATACCTGAGGTAATTATCCGGATCCAAGGTATAGAAAGAAATATTGTGGCTGTTGGCGTACCGGATTAGGTGGTTGAAGATTTCATCTCCGCTCAGATGTTTATCTTTATGAAGAACCTTAAAAGGATCCATGATCTTGGCCGTCTGCATTTGAGTCAGAATGATATTGTCACCTTCGATATTACCTTCGATGTCAAGTTCGGTTGTTATATAATCAAAAGAAATCGAGGGAAACCCTCCACTGACTAACAAAACCGACTTCCGACCCGGGTAGTCTTTGACCATGTTCATAACCGAAAGCAGTCCGGAGAGACTCTTTTCAAATCGATTGCGAGTTTCAAATTGATACATTTCTCTTAATGATTTCCGTATTATTGATGGTTCTCCAGTTTCTATCTCTTTAATCCTTACTACATTGGGAATTGAAAGCGTATCGGCCGATTTTTCCACCCAGATACTACCTGAAGCTTTATTGACAGCCTGCCTAATAAGCTCTTCATTCGATGATAGGGATTGCAGCACTTGAATACCGTGTTTTTCTTTCAATTCGAGGACCATGACTTCCCCGCCTAATTTAATTAGAGAAATCAAGTTTTCAATTATCTTGTCTCTGCTCCGGTCAAGCATTCTTTTTATCGTGTTAATGGAATCAAACACAACAAAAAGTCTTCCCTTTCTAATAGAGGCGATCGGTTGAGATAATTCTTCCTTTTTGACCTCCACTTGTGGCGCCTTTGGTGTTTCTTTTTCTAAACTTACAAAATCTAATGAGTTAATCGGGACTCTTTTTCCTCCTTCATACAACTCGAACTCCTCTATTGTGAGATCTTTGACAACATTTCCCTGTTGATCGGTTGCAATCACATCCACTAAAATCAGCCGGACAGTGACTTCATGTTTTTCGGTTTGAGGTAACATATTGTGCGGGTTATTTCCGTAAAGATGACCGATTAAAGCTAAAGCTGGAATCATGAAGAAAGGAATGTATCTTTTCATCTTCTCCCCCATCACGCCAACTATATTGTAGCACTAACTACAAAATTCTTAAATTAAGAAAATCAGCTATCAGCCATATTGGAATAATCTGCGGATTGTACAAAATTGATGTGAAGCAGTCAGGGGAAGGGATCAAAGATGATCGAAAGTCCCCTCGGAGATATCTATGAGAATGCCCTCATGCTGTTCATTGATGATCTCGTTGATCTTGTCGTACAGGGTGGCGCTGTTCAGGAAATTCGTGTAGTATGTTCGGCGCGACGCGAGAACTTTCCCCGATTTATAGACGATGGATTCGACATACTGAGCGCTGGCCCCCTGGTCCTGCGTTTGGACATGGAACATCAAGCCCTTGTGTTCAATGTCTGTATTATATCCGGGCATTGTTCTCTATTTTATCCTGTGGACATTATCAATGGCAAGACGTCCTCAAGACTATCGCTTCTCTCTTGTCAATTCCGTATGGCCATTCGAAAAGATAAAACATCCACTCTGTTTTGTCGGGTGAAACGCTGTCTTTTTGTGCTTTATTTCCCCAAAGTGGATGGCAGGAGAGGCCGTCAGGTCGAGAAAAGCCAACAGGCTGATTATTATTGACAAAGTGATGCAGGGTGGTATAATAGGGTGACTTTTTTTGTGAGTGTGAAAATATGTTGATCGATGCCGATAGAATCCCCGAAGACGGGCTAGCAATTTCGAAGGATTTTGAATTCTTCAGTGAGGACCTTATTGAAGAAAGCGCCGTGTTTTTGAAGCCTGTCCATGTGGAGGTGTCTGTCAAGAAAATCGGCGAAGAACTCTTGATCAAAGGGCAAATCATGGCCACGCTTAATTTTGTGTGCTGCCGCTGTCTGACACCCTTTGAATTTCCTGTGGATTCCAGGTTTGACCTTGTCTATCTCCCTGAGGAGCTGGAGATTGCCAAGGAACACCTGGAGCAGGATGATATGAACAGATTGATTTACTACAAGCGTCACTTAGACCTTAAAGAAGTCATTCTTGAACAGCTCAATCTGACTTTTCCCGTGAGGCCTCTCTGCTCCGAGGGATGCCAGGGGATCTGTCCTGTTTGCGGGAAATTGATAAAAGAAGGCAAGTGTTCCTGCACAGAGAAGGGGCCTAACCAACGCTTAGAGAAACTTAAGATATTTTTGAGAGATAAAAGTTAAATGGCAAATCCGAAAAGAAGACATTCTCATTCAAGAAAAGGCAAACGAAGAGCCCACGATGCTCTTGAGAATCCCTCCCTATCACTTTGCTCCAACTGTGGAAGCCCAAAACTCCCCCATCGTGCCTGTCCTGGTTGTGGTTTTTACAAAGGCCGGCAGGTGATCGAGGGTACAGAAGAATAAAGCTGAGGAAAATATGAAGGTCGCTGTCGATGCCATGGGGGGGGATTTTGGACCAAAAGTTACTGTCGAAGGGGCAGTAAAGGCATCCCAGGAACTGAATATCGAGATTCTTCTCGTCGGGTCTGAAACCCATGTGCGACGAGAATTCGACAGGCTCGATAGCTCAAACGCCAACGTCACGCTCGTCAATGCATCCGAAGAGATAAGCATGAGCGAGGGCATTCTATCTTTCAGGAAAAAAAAGAAGTCGTCCATCCGTATCGGTGCGCAGTTGCTCAAAGAGGGGAAAGCGGATGCGTTTGTAAGCACCGGAAACACAGCCGCCATCGTGTATATATCGAATAAAGTCCTTGGAGCTCTAAAGGGTGTGGAGAGACCCGCCCTCTCTCTATTGGTCCCTACCTTGTCCGGCCCTACTCTATTGATCGATGTGGGGGCGAATGTCAACTGCCAACCGCATCATCTCGAGCAATTCGCTGTCATGGGACGGATCTTCATGGAAAGCATTATGGGCCTTAAGGAACCTCGCATCGCCCTGATGAGCGTGGGCGAGGAAAGGACCAAAGGGAATGACTTGACCAAGGAAGTCTATGCTCTATTGATGGAATCCTCGATGAACTTTATAGGAAATGTGGAGGGAAAGGATATCTATTCGGGAAAGGCAGATGTGATCGTGAGTGATGGATTCACCGGAAACATCGCACTCAAGGTGAGTGAGGGCGTTGTGGATACGATGTTCAATATGGCTCGGACAGAGATCATGAAGAATCTCTTTGCAAAGATCGGATTTCTGTTGATGAAAAGGAACCTGAAAAAACTATATAAGAAGGTGGATTATTCTGAATATGGTGGAGCCCAGCTCTTGGGAATAAACGGAGTGTGTATCATCGGGCATGGCCGTTCAAACGTGGTGGCCGTAAAAAACGCCATTAAAATGGCCAAAGATTTTGTAAAAAACAGGGTCCAGGAAAAAATTCAGGCAGAGATCTCGCCTCTCTCCGAAAAAGTAGAAAGGGCATAGGAGACAAATGACACTAAAGGGAAGAGTTGCCATCGTCACGGGGGCATCCCAAGGTATTGGAGAAGCCATCGCACTTATGCTGGCTGAAGACCAGGCTACAGTAATCTTAGTTGATATCCAGAAGGACAAACTCGATGAGGTCGCTGAAAAGATCAAGGTCCTCGGAGGATCAGCTTTCGGCTATAGTGCGGATGTCTCCCAATCCGACCAAGCCTCTGAACTTGTCGAGCGTGTTTTACAAGATCACCAAAAGATCGACCATCTTGTAAACAATGCCGGGATCACCAGGGATGGCTTGCTGTTGCGGCTTAAAGAGCAGGACTGGGATTCTGTCATTGCCGTGAATTTGAAGGGAGTGTTCAACTTTTCCAAGGCTGTGATACGCAACATGATAAGCAATCGCTTCGGTCGGATCGTGAACATTTCTTCTGTTGTCGGGCTGATGGGAAATGCGGGACAAACAAACTATTCTGCTTCCAAAGCCGGGGTAATTGGTTTCACCAAGTCTTTGGCTCGAGAGGTCGCAGCCAGGGGGATCACGGTAAACGCCATAGCTCCTGGGTATATTGCCACCGCCATGACGGAGGATCTGCCTGAGGCAGTCAAGAGTACCTTTGTTGAGATAATTCCAATGAAACGTTTTGGCTCTCCGGATGAAGTGGCCCAGGTTGTCAAATTTTTTCTATCTGAAAAGGCATCCTACATCACTGGCCAAGTCCTCAGCGTTAACGGTGGGATGTTGATGTAACGGACACAATTAATTTTGTGAATATATAGCAAAGGAGAAAAAAATGGAAAGAGAAGATCTGCTTAAAAAAATAAAGGCCATTGTTGCGGATAAACTCAGCATCAGTGAAGATCAGGTCACAGAAGAAGCCTCATTCATTGACGATCTGGGGGCGGATTCCCTCGACACAGTGGAATTGGTGATGGCACTCGAGGATGAATTTGATCTGGATATTCCGGATGAAGATGCGGAGAAAATGACCACTGTCGGCAAAGCCATTGATTATGTCTTAGTGTTTATACAAAAAAAATAGTTACGAAATACACATTTCATGTCCACGGCACGATTTCCCCGATCCAGGGGAACTGATAAGCGAGTTGTCGTTACAGGGATCGGTCTCGTCTCCCCTATGGGAATGGGAGTAGAGGAGAACTGGACCAATCTTCTGGCAGGCAAGAGCGGGATCGATCATGTCACTAAGTTTGATGTGTCTCAGTATGCCAGCAGGATTGCTGGTGAAGTCAAAGGTTTTGACCCCCTGGATTTCCTCGGAAAGAAAGAGGCCCGCAAAATGGATCTCTTCATTCAGTATGCCATAGCGGCGGCTGAACTGGCTGTTAAGGATTCCGCATTGGATCCTGCACGTTTGCATGGGGAAAGAACAGGCGTTTATGTGGGTTCGGGGATAGGTGGGATTGAGACAATCACGAAGAATGCCCTAACGCTCTTTGAAAAGGGGCCTGGGCGAGTCTCTCCGTTTTTCCTGATCTCCAGCATTATTAACGAGGCCGCGGGGGTTATCTCGATCAAGTATAAAGCCAGAGGGCCTAACCTGGCCAATGCTACAGCGTGCGCCACCAGCACCCATTCGATCGGGGATTCCTTTAGAATGGTGTCTAGAGGGGATGTCGATATCATGATCTCTGGAGGAGCGGAAGCTCCTGTCACTCCATTGGGGATATCTGGATTTACCTCTATGCGAGCGTTATCGTTAAGAAATGATGAGCCCCAGAGGGCATCTCGACCCTTTGATGCCGAACGCGATGGGTTTGTCATAGCTGAGGGAGCTGGGATTTTAATCCTGGAGGAATTAGAACATGCCCTGAAAAGAGGAGCCAGGATCTATGCCGAGGTCGTCGGGTATGGGCTAAGCGGAGATGCGTATCATGCTTCAACACCCGGCATCGATGGAGAGGGAGCCTATCTCTGCATGAAGTCGGCCCTCGCCGATGCCGGGATTGCACCAGAGGACGTGGTGTACATCAACGCTCATGGAACATCCACTCCCTGGAATGACAGGATAGAAACCCTTGCCATCAAAAGAACTTTTGGTGACCATGCGTATCGATTGGCGGTCAGTTCATCGAAATCAATGACCGGGCATCTCTTGGGAGCCACGGGGGCCATGGAAGCGGCAGTGTGTGTCTTGAGCCTTAAAGATCAGATCCTGCCTCCAACCATCAATTATGAAAACCCAGATCCTGACTGTGATCTCGACTACGTGCCCAACACATCGCGCACCACAGAGTTTGTGTATGCCCTGAGCAATTCTTTCGGTTTCGGTGGCACGAATGGATCCCTCCTTTTTCGAAAATTTGAAGAATAACTTCCCTCCTTCCAGTTTTCCTCAAGATTATTTGAAATTTTAGAGAGCATTGGTTATGATGTTTTATTCTTTGGCGGAATTATTGGAGAGAAAAACTTAATTAGGAGGAAAAAGTGAATATCTTTGTCTTTGTAAAAAGAGTTCCGGATACGGAATCCAAGATCAGGATAAACCATGAGACGAACAGTATCGATGAAGAGGGCTTGAACTTTGTCTTAAATCCCTACGATGAGTATGCCATGGAGGAAGCTCTGCGCATCAGAGAAGCCAAGGGAGGAAAGGTCACAGTCCTCTCTTTGGGCTCTGGGGAGACGACGGTCGTCCTGAAGAAATGCCTGGCCATGGGGGCGGATGAGGCTGTTCTTATCAAGGAGGACACTCCTGAGCTGTACGATGGTTTGCGGACCGCCAAGATCATCGCACATGCCATGAAGACTAAGTTTTCGGACTACAATTTGCTCCTGTTTGGGAAACAATCTGTTGGCGGGGATAATGCTCAAGTTCCCGTGATGGTGGCCGCATTTCTTGGATTGCCCCAAGCCAACGTAGTCACTAAACTGGAGATCGAGGGAAACATGGCTATCGCGCATCGTGAGATCGAGGGAGCCTCTGAGAAAGTGAACGCTCCTTTACCAGCAGTGATCACTGCCCAGAAGGGATTGAACGAACCCCGTTATGAAACGCTTAAGGGAATCATGATGGCCAAGAGGAAAGAAATCCCTATCTTGACACTCCAGGACATCGGTTTGGATGAAGATACACTCATTTCACAGTTGGAACTTGTCAAGTTGGAAAGTCCCCCCACACGTCAAGCAGGAACGATCATCGAGGACGAGCCAGAAACCGCGGCGAGACGAATGGTAGAGTTTTTGCGAAATGAAGCGAAAGTGGTTTGAAGGAGGAGCACAATGATTCTTGTATACATAGAAGTGAGAGAGGGAAAGGTTAAGAAATCGTCTTTAGAGGTTCTCTCCGAGGCAAAGAGACGCGGAGATGAACTTGGTCAGGAGGTTTTCGCTGTTCTTGTCGGGCATGGCCTCGAATTCTTGGCTCAAGAGGTCGGCCAGTACGGCGCAAAGAAGGTGATCGCTCTCGATAATCCTCTTCTGAGCTCTTATTCTCCATCTGGTTATGCCCATGCACTGGCCGGGCTCTGCCAGGAACTGGCCCCAGGAGTTATCTTTTTCACAGCTACATCCATGGGGAGAGACCTGGCGCCACGCCTGGCAGCTCAACTAGGAGTGAGCCTTGCCTCAGACTGCATCCAGACCGCTGTCCAGGATGGTAACCTGGAAGTGAAACGTCCCATCTATGCAGGAAAGGCGTTTGCCACCTTCCGGTTTAAATCATCCCCCATAATGGCCACCCTCAGGCCCAATGTTTTTCCTTTAGGCCCCCCCGTGGATGGAAAGGGAGATGTGGAAAAAAGAGAAGTTGCGGTTCCCGAAGACCAGGTCCGGGATCGTGTCGATGAGGTTTTGAAAGAAGAAGGTGTAGAGCTCGATGTCACAGAAGCCAAGATCATCGTATCCGGGGGGAGAGGTTTAAAAGGCCCTGAAAATTTTGACCTACTCCGAGAGTTGACAGGGATCTTACCCCATTCTGCGGTGGGAGCATCGCGTTCTGCCGTAGATGCCGGATGGATAGACCACCAGCATCAGGTCGGACAGACAGGAAAAACCGTCTCTCCCAATCTCTACATGGCATTCGGGATCTCTGGCGCCATCCAACACCTGGCCGGCATGTCATCATCGAAGGTGATCGTGGCGGTGAACAAGGATGCCGAGGCGCCCATTTTTAAAGTGGCTGATTTTGGTATTGTGGGCGACCTGTTCCAAGTTCTTCCTCTACTCAAAGAGGAACTGAAAAAGGTTTTATCCGAATAGCTGCTAATATCGATGACTCGGTGACACCCCTTGAAGCCACGACGCCTGGGATCAGCGAAAGTGTGAACCTGTCAGAATATTTTATAAATGGCCAAGGGGATGATCACGCTGAGGACTAAGCTCACGAAGACCTCAGACGCTGTATGACCGACAGTCTCCTCTAGTTTTTCAAACCCTTCCTTACCTTCGATCAGTTTGTTGAGCGTGTGGGCCTGTCTGCCAATCTTAGGCCTCACACTGATGGCATCATACACCACGTTGAGAGTGATAACGAAGCTGATGATAAAATAATACGAAAATCCAGTCTCGAGATACATCCCCGTTGTGAGAGGGGCCACCCAGGATGTGTGCCCTGAAGGCATGCCGCCCTCTTCCACGAGGAATCTCTTTTCGAATTTCCCCCCCCTTTTCCATTTGATGAGCGGTTTCAGAATGTTTACCACAAGCCATGTGATGACGATACCGAGGATTAACTTTGTCATTTCTCTCTCCCGTTATTCGTATATAGCATACCTTAACAGATATAATCAGAGGAGATGATTTCGCTCCTGTCAGATTTTTAGCGCCGCCCTCCCACCCATTTATAT
>CAZXJE010000128.1:1928-9363 GCA_964640835.1 uncultured Eubacteriales bacterium | reverse complement strand
GGCATATAAACCCCAGTGAATGAACATCCCAAACCGTGCTTCACGCCACCAGGACATCCGTTCACTTTTTAAGCTTTTTTTGTTTTCTGTTAAATGAGCTTTAGAATTAGCGGGGATTGTCGCTGCAACGATTCCGATTAAAAACACAAAAAGAAAAATCTTACTTTTTTTGGCTGTTTTTCTTTCCACGGGCAACTCCTTTTTCATCCCGATTATTGATCTAAGTATTTTCTTCGTTTACAGATAGGAGTAGCAGAAAGTAAAATTATTTGTCTTCCCAGCAATCCTAATGGCAGATCATATACCGTTTAGCTGGCGCCGTTTTTCTCTATAATCCTGTAACGGGAGATCGTTTTGGTGAGCATCATTTTGAGCCCTGTTTTTTTCAGCAGTGCCTTAATCTTTGATTTGCCGGCATGTTTATAGAAATCGGTGGGCATGATCCTCATCCAGCACAGATAACTGTCATGCTCTTCCCCTGCCCTGTCCAGCCATTCTTTCGCTTCTCCTAGTTTTCCCAGGACCAAGTTCATGAGGAAGAAACTGGTTGGAGGGACATATTCATGTTTGGCTCTCTGTTTTATCCTCTCAAACAGCTTTTCCGCTTCGTCCTTCCTTCCATAATCATAATAAATGACGGCCAGAAGCATCTCAATAAAAGGAACTCCATCCGAGCACTCAACGGCTTTCTCATATTCCGCGATAGCGCCTTCTATATTTGATTGAGCAGAATAGACCATCCCCAGATGATAGCGTGCCAGGTAAGAATCTGGATTCATCTTTATCACCTTCTGCAACTCTTCAACCGCTCTGTCGAACTGACCGGGGAAGAAAAACGTAAGGCCTACAAATGCATTGATGAAGCTCGAGATCGGATCCAGCGCCTGTGCACGTAGCGCTTCTGCTATGGCCTCCTCATGCTTTTCTAAATTGGATAATAGGAAGGCATAATACAATCGCATCATCGCAGAGTTTGGGCTTAGCTCGAGGGCTTGTTTGAGTTTCTGTTCTGCTGCTTTCAAGTCCCAGTCGTGAATCATGTGTATGAAACCCAATGCACCAAGGGCTTCGCCATTTGTTTCATCTAATTCTAGAGCTTTTTTCGCGTATGCCTTCGCTTTGGGTACCGCCTCTCTGGGTGGGACATCTCCCCAGTAAGACATGCTTATGTAGACTTCGAACAGCCCGTAATAAGCCATTGAATAGTTCGGGTCCTCACGGAGTGCCTGCTGGTAACATTCAATGGCCTCATCGAATCCTTTGCCTCCGTACATTCGCAAATAGTGGCTTCCCTTCAAATACAAATTGTAAGCGTCCAGATCATCTGTGCCACGTTTCAGAACTGCCGCCTTTTCTTGCTTTACAAGATTGAGTTTCAGGTTGTCCACTATCGCCATGGTGACATCATCCTGGATCGCAAAAACATCCTCCAGCTCGCGGTCATATCGGTCCGACCATAGATGATAGCCATCAGCGATATTGATCAGTTGGGCTGTGATGCGTATCCGGTTTCCGGCTATTCGCACGCTCCCCTCCAGGATCTTCCCAACGTTTAATTGTTTGCCGATCTCACGGATATCCAAATTCTTGCCTTTGAATGAAAATGCAGAAGTCCGAGCAACCACTCTCAGGTCCTTGATCTTGGTCAATGAATTGATGATCTCTTCGGCCATTCCATCGCAAAAATATTCCTGTTCAGGGTCGGCGCTCATGTTTGTAAAGGGAAGCACTGCGATAGAGTTTTGGTCATCTAACATGGCCATTGTTTCCGACAGGGGCATTTCCGCTGTCCGGGCCCTCTCTGTGATGGGAATTCTTTTCTCTATCTTAGTGAGCTCGGAAAGGAGCTCTTCGGCCGCCTGGCACCTTGCCATTTTATCCTTTTTCAAACACCAGAGGATGATACGACTCAGATCCTCAGACACCAGATCATTGAGTGCCCTCGGATCAGAAGGCTCATCCAGTTTGTGCTTCATGGCAACGCTCAAAGCCGTGTCCCCTACAAAAGGCACCTGCCCAGTCACCATCTCAAAAAGGATCACTCCCAGAGAATAAATATCCGAACGCTGGTCGGCTTCTTTCCCTTCTGCCTGCTCGGGTGATATGTAATCCGGCGTGCCTATCATCGTTCCTGTCTGCGTGACCCCAGGAGATTCAACCGAGCGTGCGATCCCAAAATCCGTGATCTTTGCATGGCTTTTTTTATCGATCATGATGTTTTGGGGCTTTAGATCACGATGTATAATCCCCAGCTCATGTGCCTCGGCCAATCCTTCACACACCTGTTTAGCTATCGCAATCGTCTGCTCTTCTGTTAACTTCCCATTCTTTTTTATGAAGCTCTTTAGATCCTCCCCTTCGACATACTCCATTGTGATGTATGGGGTATCCTCCTGCTCATTGAGGTCGTACATCTTACAGACATTCCTGTGAGCGATCTTACGGGCTAGTTTCAGTTCATTCTTAAACCGTTCTATCATCTCTTTATCGGCGGCTATGGCAGGCTTCAGGACCTTCAAAGCCATCTCTTCATCTAGCTTCTTGTCCTTGATCCTGTAAACATTCCCCATGCCCCCCTCTCCCAGTTTTTGGAGGATCTCGTATCGTCCTGCAAATAGAGTCCCAGATTCCAATGATCTGACCGGAGTTTGAAGGGTCTTTGTATGGGATGGGTGCAGTTCTTTAAAGGGGAGAAGAGAAGTCGCACATTCTTTGCAGTATTTTGAATCTGAAGGATTTTCCGTACGGCATTTAGGACATTGCGCTGTCATTTTACCCCTAGCAATAAGGAGAATAGAATATAGATTTGTGATGGAAGAGTCAATAGAAGTGGATATTTTAGTAATAGAACCAGATCGTCCGGTAATCACGGATCTTTTCTCCCCGCGCAGCGAGTTCTTCTAAGTAGTCATAGATGGGGACATCGATATAATTGTATGGCGGAATGGGCCGGATGTTTTTTTCCCAGGGATGAAACTCATAAACCCGCGATCCATCAGGGAGGACCATGACCATCCGGTGGTCTTGCCAGGCCCGGAGATGATTCTTACCCAATTTGGGGACATTAAAAACCGGCTCGTCTGTACGGTCGAGACCCGGGAGGAGTCGTGCTTCCTCTTTCCGCTCCTGCAGAATCCGCGCGATCGGAACCATGTAGCGGCGGGTCTCCTCTTTCCCCTTCATGTTAAAGGTGTAATAGGGATCCACACCGATGAGACGCAGATCTTTCCGGAGTTTGGCGGATTCGAACCGCCTGGAATTTTCTACGGTGAATACTTCCTGATTATAGACATTCATACCGGTGCGTTTGATCTTCTGCACAGCATCCTTTGTTTCCGGAGTGATCTCGTAGGAATGTTCAAAATGAGTGATGATGGCAACCTCTCGCCTCGCTGGTACATGAAAACGGGAAAGCATCTTCACCAGGCTGTCTGTCCAGCGCATCGGTAAAACTACAGGTGTTCTTGTCCCGAATCGAATGCGGTAGATAAAATCGATCTCGGCAAGCGACTCGAATAACCATTCGATCTGTTCGTCATTCATAATACCAGGGTCTCCACCCGTAATTAGGATGTCTCCAATGGAGGGATGTTCCTTTAGCCAGTCCACTGCCCTTTGGATCATCTTGCGGCCGACTGTGGCTTTGGGGTCCAAAACTTCATCGATCTCCCAGTTGCGCTGGCAGTACACACAGATCTGGGAACAGGTGTTAAAGGGCTTGAGGATGGCGATTCCCGGGTAGCGTCTTGTCACTGTATCAATGGGAGATGTATCGTGCTCTCCCATGAAGTCGAACACCATCCTGCGGTCCCGCCGATGCTCGGCCATGAGATCCACATATTCAGGAGGCGGAATCACCTGCGCCCGCACAGCGTGATCATATCCGATGGATAGCATTCGATCCATCAAACTCAGATAATAGGGGGTGATGCCGAAAGGGATCCGATTTTCAGTGGCCTTGGTGATGGCGGCTTTTTGTTCGGCTGTGAGTTCGATAAGGTCGAGCAGAGGGATTGCATTCCGGATCACATGGCGTATGTGCCAGCGATAGTCCTGCCAATCACTCTTGCTCGCCTTGAAATAGTTTAGAATACGATCTCGATTCTCACTCCTCCATTTGATGACATCCGATTCCAGCCCTGAAGGGTATTTCTTGAAATATTTCTGTATGGTCGATCCTAAGTCATCGAGGATCTCCATCCGGGCCATTGCTGCCTCTTTCCCTTCAAGTTTGAGAAAATCAGGGATGCCCTTCCGCGCTTCCTCCGACTCAAAATAGATGTTGGATTTCCCGGCTACACCCCTGAACAAATTTATGAATTCCATCAGGAAACCCACCGAAACTTCTTGAGCAAGTTCATTTTGTCGATTGCGTGCCAGCTTCCAAAGGTTATCCAATGCCGATGTCCCGGTACGGTACTCGTTTACCGGCCCGATAATGCTCTTGAATACTCTGATGCATTCCCGGACAGTCGCCTTTTCCAGGATGTGAAGGTCATTGTCCACATCAAAAACCTGACGTTCCGCTTTCTCCAGGTAGGTGTACAGGGACTTCCGTGCGCCCTCCAACGTTTTGGCACGTTTTAGCCGGAGATAAATATCCTGGTTGGCCTCCCAGAGCCGCTGAAGATAAGCATCATAGTTGACCTCAAAGCGAGGTTTGACCATCTCCACGGAATCCGTAAAAACATCATCGATGATCTTTGTCCGAATCGGATCTACCCGGTCTTTATCGTTTTTGTTTGTTTCTTTTGACATGGTTCCTACTTTTAAAATATCAAATTTTTATGCTCAAAAGCAAAAAGTTTTCAGTTTTGACTTGAATTTTCTCCTCTGATATAATTCCATCAACATGGGCGGTTGATGAGGGGAAAAACGTATGTCTAGGCAAAAAAAGCCGGAAACTACGCATCATCGTTACATCTTTGTGGATACATTTGAAAAAGACCAAGGATTCGGCGATTATCTAGCTCAGTTGGCTCGCATCGGAATGCGAAATGCGGGTATCTTTGGCGTTGCTGGCCCTATTATTCACTTCAGCATAATCGTGTTGTTGACCGGCAAAGAAATTGCATGGTTTTGTAGACCAGGGGGGGCAGAGTATTCGATCGCAGACAAACTGGTGATTTTTTCACTCGGATTGGTCGGTTTATTTTTGTCTAAAAAAACCCTACGGCCTCAACATGCCCGGGTGATTATTTCTCTTTTTCTCCTGGTCGTATGTCTTGGGATGACCTACGATGATGTCGTAAGGAGAGATGTATCTCTAACTGCTGGATATTTGATCCTCGTGATGCTTGTAGGAGTGGGAGTTGTACCTTACCGCCCATGGCAAGTTTCTCTCCTTGGGATTAGCATAATGCTATTATTTTATTTTACGATCCGATTTATTCCAACCATATTCGGTGAGGCACCCCTTAGTCCCGAGATCGAACATTTTGCGTTGCTGACATTAGCTACATTCGTCTGTACGACGATCACGATAATTATTTACCTAAGTCGATACCTGATGTATCGATCCCGGCAGAAAGAGACTGCACTCCGACAAGCCATCGCTCAAAAGGCGGAGGAGCTAGAAGAGCTAAATCTCAACTTGAGAAAGACTCAGGCACAGCTTGTCCAATCCGAAAAGATGGCCGCCTTAGGGAATCTGATAGCAGGTATCGCCCATGAGATCAATACTCCCATGGGTGCTGTGAACAGTATGAATGATACGCTGTACAGAGCCATAGAGAAACTCAAAGGCTATATTGGGCCGGAAGCCCTTGAAGATCATAAGGAGAAGGAAAACATCAGCCGGATATTTAGGGCTTTAGATGATTCCAAAAAGGTCATTCAATCTGGTTCTGATCGAGTGATAAATATCGTTAGCCGATTGAGAAGTTTTATTCATCTGGACGAGGCCGAACTCAAAAAAGTTGATATTCACCAAGGGATCGAAGACACTTTAGTGCTCGTTCAACATGAATTGAAAAATAATATAAATGTCATTAAGAACTACGGCGAGATTCCACCCTTTTCCTGTTATCCCCGTCAATTGAATCAGGTGTTCCTGAATGTTCTTCTCAACGGCATACAGGCAATTGAGGGTGATGGCACTATTACCGTCACTACAGATCAAAAAAACAATAAGGCGCACATATCCTTTGCGGATGATGGTGTGGGTATTCCAAAGGAAAATATCAACAAAGTATTCGATCCAGGATTTACAACCAAAGGAGTGGGAGTGGGGACAGGCCTGGGATTGTCAATTTGCTACAAGGTCATCAAGAATCATGGAGGCGAGATACAACTGGAGAGCAAGCTAGGACGAGGGTCGAAATTCACGATTGTTTTGCCCCTGGATTTTACAAACCATATTGATAAGTAGAGCTCCGATAATTAATTGATTTATGTACACTTCTCTTGAAAGCGTATGCTCAATAAGACTAGCCAAAAATCAGAGATACTGATAGGATTCTATGGTGGAGACAATACCTATGAAAAAAGTATTTTCAGGAAAAAAATTATTTTATATAGCTTTTCCGATATTAATGTTCGTTTTAGTTTTACTCAATAATTGTGAGCGCGGTTCTATCTCTTCCGATCATTCGGAAAAGATAACCATAATGCAATCATCCGTGTCACTCGGGGATCCTCATATTTGTAGTGATTCGGCAAATAGGCTAAGTATTATATTCACCGTTTATGAAGCCCTCGTTAAATTGGATAACGAAGGGAACTACCAGCCATCCCTGGCGGAGAGCTGGAATGTTGAGGAAGATGCCCGCACCTGGACATTCAATCTGAGAAGTGGCGTAAAATTCCATAATGGCAACATTCTTTGTGCGGACGATGTGGTTGCCACTATGGGGCGGGTGTTGGATCCGGCAATAGGAGGAGCTTTTGGAACCCAGGGCGTATACCTCAGCTATCTTGGAACCGCCGAGATCTCAGCACTCGATGACCAGAAGGTGCAGATAGTAACCGAAGAACCCATGGCTGATCTGTTGGATCTCTTGGTTGCCATGCCCATTAGCCCAAAGAGCGAGTTACACAAATTACCCCATGAATATGTAGGCAGTGGGCCATATAAAATTGCAGAACAAACTGGCAATAAAGCTATCCTAAAAGCTTTTGATGAATACTGGGGGAAGACTCCGGCATATAGGGAGATACACTGGATAGCTGAAAGCAACGCAGAAAAACGTATCGAAACCTTACTGAGTGGTCAGGCAGACGTCATTTCCGGAATTAGCCTGCAGGATACAGAACAGATAAAGAAGAATGGGGAGGCCACAGTTTATGACCGTAAGAGCGGATTATGTATTATTTTTATGTGTAATTCTCAGAAGGGACCATGTAAGGACCACCGAATCCGGCAAGCATTGAACTATGCCTTAGATATGGACACGATAATAAAAGAAATAAAGCATGGAGCCGCAACACCCTTAAA
>CAZXJE010000128.1:0-1828 GCA_964640835.1 uncultured Eubacteriales bacterium | reverse complement strand
TGGTGGCAAGGATATGAAAACAAAGAGGTGAATTCCCTGATTAAACAAGCTGAGGCCACGGTCAAGGACAGTGAAAGACAGAAAATTTACCGGCAAATATTCACAATCATCCGGGACGATGCCCCATGGATATTCCTTTACAGACCAACACGTTACTGGGGCGTCAGATCAACCATGAAGGACTGGAAACTCAGAACAGACGGTTTACTTATTTTTAACTAACCCCCCAGGATCATGGTTTCAAAGTTTCCAGTTCAGTCTAACAAGCTTCAATATTCTCTCTGAAAGGAGTTAATATGAATTCATCAGATTTTAACTGCAATCGACGAAATTTTCTCGGCCGATCTCTAGCAGCCATCGCTGGCACAATGGCCGCATTTTTGCCGGCCCATTCAATTCCCAAAGATCCAAAAGTGCCTCATCGAGAAATGGACAATGTTTCTGGATCATCATTCAAACCCAACACCATCCTCATTGAAAACGGTTTTGTCATCACCATGGATGCAAAAAGATCCATCTATCCCCAAGGAAAGGTGTTAATTAAAGATGGTAAGATAGCCGAAGTCGGCGAACGACTGCAGACACCAGCCAAACCCGATCTAATTCTTGATGGCAAACAAAAGCTGGTCTTGCCGGGATTCGTTAATGCCCACGCCCATCTGCAGCAATACTTTCGCGGCGTGTATGAGCTCATCGGCAATTTTTACAAGGTCAATCTTCCTCTGGAGGGGTATCGTACGCCCGAGGATATGGACACACTGGGTGCTTCCTCTTGCGCTGAACTCATTTATGGCGGATGCACGACATCATTGATCATCTACACCTATCCACATGGATTCGCCAAAGCTGTAGAAAAAGCCGGAAATCGATGCATTCTGGCTGCCGATATCGAACAGGTCGATTTGAATGCCCTCAAAGACGGCACTTACAAATACGTGCCGGAAAAAGGCGAAGCCGCCTTTCAACGTGCCGTGGACTTATATCACAATTGGCAGGGCAAGGCTGAAGGTCGTATCACAACTTGTATGTGCCCTAAAGCTGCTGATTTAGTATTACCGGAAATCTATGTAAAAGTTCGGGACTTTGCCCGGAAACATAACTTGCGGATAACCACACATCTTTCTCAGACATCGCGGGAATTCAAGCACGTGCAGAAACTTTATGGCAAGACATCCACCCAACATCTTCTAGAAATGGGAATTCTCGACGAAAAACTCACCGGAGTACATTGCGATTACATCACAGAATCGGATCTCCAACTCATCCTCAAATCGGGTATGGGTATCCTGCACTGTCATTCCGTGGAAAATCCTTTATTAGAGTGGAGAGATTTGGGGATACAGATTGGTTTAGGTACCGATGATTATTTTCATGACATGATACCGTTATTGCGGAAAAATTTGTGGGGGCAGTCCAATCGGGCCCGTTTTATAGAAAGCGATAAAATGGTGTCAGGCAGTAGCCGCACCCGACGACTGACTTATTACGATTTATTGGAACTGGCTACCATCGCGGGCGCAAAAGCCATCGGAATGGATAAGGAGATCGGTTCATTGGAAGCTGGCAAAAAGGCAGATATCATTACTGTGGATTTGAATAATCCTTATTTAACACCAACCCGCGATCCAATTACGAGTTTTGTACTTTATGGCTCCAGCCGCGATATAGATAACGTTTTAGTGGATGGCCGTTTTCTGAAACGGAACGGCCAATTGACAACCATTGATATGGCCGAAACACTGAATGTCGCTCAGGATCGGGTAGAATACATCATTGATAAATTTTTTAAGGAACATCCGGAACAGAAGAATGCATGGGAAAGCAAAGT
>CAZXJE010000127.1:0-9391 GCA_964640835.1 uncultured Eubacteriales bacterium | reverse complement strand
AGCCTGTCCCCTTTTTTAATTGTGTAGGGTTCCTCCTCCGAACAGACCGTTTGGGAAACGGTCCCTACATTTTAGAGTGCAGAGTTCTCTCAGTGTGAAGGACATTAGGATGACCAAAATAAAAATCACCATTTTTTTTATATGTTTTTCAGTGATCGGCCTGTCACTTATGGCACAAAATCATTGGCTTAACACAATCGTCTGGGTGGAAAAATCTCCCGAAAATGTCGCAAAACTCAGGACAATGAGCCTCGACATATTGATGGATTGGCAGGGCAAAATTTATATCGTCGCTTCACCCGATGATATCCGCAAGCTTAAGAATGCAGAAATTCTTTTTTCTGATGACGATATCGAGTCTGATAATAATAACAAAAACGTATCCGATGACAAAAACATATCAGACAATCGCCTTTACAAGGGTCAAAAGTCCAGCTCCATTCAGACCTCAATCAATGGGACCTTCCATTCATACAGAGAGGTCGAGGCAGAGATCTATGCCCTCGAACAAGCCTACCCCAACCTGGTCCAGGTCCAAATCATCGGAAATAGCCTCGAGATGCGCAATATCTACGCCCTCAAAATCAGCGACAATGTTCAGGCCAATGAGGAGGGCGAGGCGGAGGTCCTCATCACAGGCTGTCACCACGCTAGAGAATGGATCTCGGTGGAAGTCCCCCTCTATGTGGCCAAACACCTCGTCGAAAATTATGCGACCAACTCTCACATCCGCGATCTTGTGGATCGGTCCGAAGTGTGGATCGTGCCCCTCCTCAATCCTGATGGTTTGGAGTATACGATCTATTTCTACAGGTATTGGCGGAAGAACATGCGCGATAATGAGAACCGCACATATGGCGTCGATCCCAACAGAAACTATGATTACATGTGGGGTAACGACAATGAGGGGTCGAGCCCGGTCTCATCCTCGTATGTGTATCGAGGGCCAGAGCCCTTTTCCGAACCGGAAACGCAGGCCATTAGAGACCTCTTTGCCGAGAGAGATTTTCAGGTTTTTATAAGCTATCATAACTACTCCCAGGTGATCATCTACCCGTGGGGATACACCAATGAGCCATCGGAAATAGATGCATTACTAGAGGAAATGGCCGGTGAGATGGCAGCGCGGATGGAGAGAGTGAATGGCCGCGTTTATGGTTACGGCCAGGCAGGTAACCAGCTTTATTTGACAAATGGGGGAGCCACAGATTGGGCTTTAGGGGTCCATGGGATTCCGGCTTTCACGATTGAGCTTCCGCCTGTGGATCAGCAGCTCGGCGGCTTCTACAATCCCGAGGAAGACATCCCGTCGATCATCCGCGAAAATATCCCAGCGATGCTCTACGTCATCGAATGGGCGATTGCGAATAAATAAGGAAAAAAAGGGGACAGGCTACTTTTTTTATTACCCCTATAAAAAGTAGCCTGTCCCCTTCTTTTCCCTTTTTTGAATCAGTAGAGGGCTTCGATCTGTTCTTCGATCTCCCCAATCCGTTTCGCCACCCTATCTATCTGAAAATAAAGCACTTCGAGCTCTTTGTCGCTCACCCTCTCCTTCTCAACTAGGGCGCCATAACTTTCAAACAGCGGCTCTCTTTCTTTGGCAAGCTTCTGTATCCTATCGATGACCTTGATCTGGTTTTTCTCCCATTCTCTGATCTCTTTTTGATATTCCCTGTTCTGTTGCTTTTTATCCTGCTCAATCTTTGTGATCTCCTTCTCTATCCGCTCAATGGACTTTTCATGTTCTTTCCTTTGTTTCTCAAACTTCTCTTTCTTTCCCACGAGCGTTTTGATCTTTTTGTCGATCGCCGCCTTCTCTTTTTCCATCTGTTCTAGCTTTTCTTGGGTGCTTTTGACCTCGGCTTTTTTTGCGTCGTCCCATTCCAAACCGTCTTCTTCGGCGTCGTGGAGGTCTTTGTTTATGGAATTAATTTCTGTGGTCGCTGTTACCAATTCATTCTGTTTTTCGGCGACTTCTATTTCAATTTTCTTTTCCTTGCCCTTGAATTCAAGGAGCACCTCAACATGAGGAGATTTTTCATCTTCTTTTTCGCTTAAGCGTACATCGAACTTGTTGGTGTTCTCATCCAGGCACGTATTTATGAAAGATATTTTGGTCACGATATCAGCACTTTCCTTCTTGAGTTTTTCACATTTCTCTTCAAGGTAGTGGAGCTCAAGGAAGATATTTTTTCCGTTTTTGGTTTCGATCCGCCTTTCCCAGGCCTTTTGGCCAAGCCCCATGATCATGCGCTCTTTTCTTCTGTTCTCCCGGGCCAGGCGCGTTTGATGTCGATACTTGATCATCTTCTTTCTCGTCCGGAAAAAGAATTCGTCCATCTTCCGGCGCAGCTCTTTATCTCTGAGGAAAATGAACGCAAGGAGAAGGAGGATAAAACTAATGAGCAACCAAAAAGTCCAGTATGGCAAACCATCTTTGGCGGCCTCATTCGCTGCCTGTTGGGAAAATAAGTCCAAAAAAGATTTTATCATGACTGCCAACCGAGTGTTCCCAATATTCTGATTTTTTCAATTTGGTTTGTCAACCCCTAAGAAAATGAGACAGGCTACTTTTTAAATAAGGGGAAAAATTACCTATCCCCTTTAATGTCTCTATTAATTTCATTAAAATAGGGGGTCATGAAAAAACGACAGATGTTGGTGCATGTGTGTTGTGCACCAGATGCCCTCTATGTCATGGACCTTCTCAAGAAGGGCTATGATGTGAGTGGATATTTCTGCAATCCCAACATCCACCCGGAGGAGGAATATCGGCTCAGGCTTAAGGAAACAAAAAAGGTGGCGCAAATTCTCGGTTTTGATCTGATCGAATATGAATATGATCCTGAAAACTGGTTTGACCTGACCAAAAAATTCAAGGACGAACCTGAGAAAGGCCGAAGGTGCGATGTGTGTTATGCAATGAGGCTCGAGCGCACTGCTCGAAGGGCGGCCGAGAGTAAATTCGATATATTCACCACAGTGATGAGTCTGAGTCCTTGGAAGAAGTCAAAAGTCATAAACCGCATGGGCCGAATGTTTGCGAAACGATTCGGAATCGACTTTCTCGAGGCCGACTTCAAGAAGAAGGATGGATTTAAAAAGAGCGTACAACTCAGCAAACAGCACCAAGTTTACAGGCAGGATTACTGCGGATGTGTATACTCGAAACGCTAAAAATGTACAGGGTACATTTTTTAATTAAACCAAGAGAAATGGTACGGGTCCAGAAAAAAGAAGAAAAGATGAAAGAAAAGGGGACAGGCTGCTTTTTTAATTACCCCTGAAAAAAGTAGCCTGTCCCCTTTTTTAATCTGTGAGACATGGTAAATAAAAAAGGAGATAAAACCACAACAAAAGATGTGGCTATAGACATTGTCGTATTCGGCGTGGTCCAGGGTGTTGGATTCCGGCCCTTTGTCTACCGCATTGCTAAAGAGCTCGGCTACACCGGCTGGGTCAAAAACATCGGACATGGCGTGGAGGTCCATCTCGAATCCAAAGACAAAACGGATTTCAATGATTTTTTCACCGCTTTCGAAAGAACCAAACCTCCTCTCGCTCAAGTGGAAGATACTCAGGTCAACCCATCAGCCAGATTCCACAACTGCAGAGATTTTATCATCAAAAAAACCAAGGAGGGCAAAAGTTTTGTCTTCATATCTCCGGACATCTCGATCTGTGAAAACTGCAAAGAGGAAATGATGTCCCCCTCGGACAGGCGCTACCTCTATCCTTTCATCAACTGTACAGACTGCGGCCCCCGCTACACAATTGTCGAAGACCTCCCCTACGACAGAGATCAGACCACAATGAGAAGCTTCACGATGTGTGCCGATTGCAGCGAAGAGTACCAAGATCCTTTCGACCGCAGATATCACGCCCAGCCTATTGCATGTCCGGTGTGTGGGCCACAGATCTCACTTATCAATGCCAAGACCCACAAGGAGGTCAAAGGGGGGATCACAAAGGCCGCTTCCCTTATCAAGGATGGAAAGATCCTTGCCATCAAAGGATTGGGAGGATTCCATCTCGTCTGTGATCCCTTCAATTCTGATGCGGTGAGGCGGCTAAGACAAATCAAGGAACGTAAGACCAAACCCCTGGCGCTGTTGGCGCGGGATCTCAGCATCATCAAAAAATACGCCGCCGTAAATCCGGGCGAAGAAGCACAACTCCTATCCGCCAGACGTCCGATCGTCCTCCTCAAAAAGATCAAGGACATTCGAGGGATCGCGCCCCGCCTCGAGGAAATGGGATTTATGCTTCCTTACACGCCGCTTCACTATCTCCTGCTCGAAAAGATCGCTCTCATCGTGGCCACAAGCTCCAATCAAAAAGATTCGCCCATCATGAAAGATGTCGAAGAAGGGATCGAAAATCTCTGCGATTATGTACTGACCCACAACAGGCCTATCCACATGAGGGCGGATGATTCAGTCATGAAGGTTGTTGGGGGTGCCCCCCTGTTTCTGCGGCGCGCACGGGGCTATGTGCCCTATCCGCAGCAGGTTCCGGCGGCGCTTGAATCGCCTCATCATATCCTTGCTCTCGGGGGCGAGCTCAAGGATACCATATCCATCTACAAGAATGGTTATGTTGTGACGAGCCAATTCCTGGGTGATTTGGATGATTACAAGAATTTTCAGTATTTTGAGGAGACTATCGCGCATCTAAAGCGGCTCTTTGAGTTGAAGCCTAAGGTTGTGGTATCAGACCTGCATCCGAATTTTCACACAACACAGTATGCAGAAAGGTTAGGAATACGGCACATCCAGGTCCAGCATCATTACGCACATGTGTTGGCGGCATTGTTGGAACACAAAATCCCACCAGAAGAAATGGTTTTGGGAGTCTCTCTGGATGGATATGGATATGGAGAGGACGGCACTGCATGGGGAGCGGAATTTCTTTTAGCAGATTATGACAGCTATCAGAGGCTGGGACATTTTAAATATGTGCCGCTTCCAGGGGGAGATTTAGCGGCGAAACAACCCTGGCGGATGGCGATGGCCTATCTGTATGAGACATTTGGTGAGAGGAGTACAGAGAACATTGGTGAGAGGAGGATTGAGGAGTCCGAGAGCCTCAAAAAGGTGAGCACGAGGAAGAGAAATGCCGTTTTAGAGATGATCGAACGAGGTATCAACAGCCCGATGGCATCGAGCTGCGGCCGGTTGTTCGATGCCGTATCGTTCCTCGTGGGGTTGGCGCCCATGGAAATGGAGTTCGAAGCAGAAGCCCCTATGAGGCTCGAATCAGCAGCCGAAGAAAGCTTTCGAAAAACCTACCGGTTTGCAATTATTAATGATGAAAAAAGGGGACAGGCTACTTTTTATAGGGGTAATAAAAAAAGTAGCCTGTCCCCTTTCTTTCATATCTCATTCATCCCCACAATAAAGGCTATCTTGGAGGACTTGAATCAGGGAGTCCCTGTGTCGCAAATCTCTGCAAAGTTTCACAACACACTGGCTCGGGTGATCCTTAAAGTTGCCGAAATAGCACAACAAAGATATCACACAGACACAGTTGCATTAACCGGCGGCGTCTTCCTCAACAAAAGGCTGCTGACAACCACCTTGCATCTTCTTGAACACAAAGGATTTAAAACCCTCCGCCCCATCGTCTACTCCCCAAACGATGAATCCATTTCTGTCGGACAGATCGCCTATGCTCTAAACCTCCTCCAGAAACACACTAGCCATAAGAAAAGGTGACACGAAAAAGTATCTGCTGCCTTTTTCCAGGGGTAAACAAAAAAAGTGCCAGGTACCTTTTTATTTGCGAAAAAAATAGAGAGGGCTAAATCTTATCCAAGCGGATTTTGATACCGCCCACGAAGAGCAGAATGCCGTTGATAATCAAGGCCCACAGAAATCCAACCCCGGCAATAATCACAAATCCGAAAACACCTCCAAGTAGCCCAAAAACAACTCCTCCGAGCAGCTTTCCCTGCATTTCCTGAAGAAAAAGGGGAAAATACTTGATCATTCCCGAGAAAAAGGGGGTTGTACCTAGAAAAACTCCAAAAATCAATCCCAGGAAAAGCCCAAAGATCCCTACAAAAAGAAAAAACGATGAAGGACTGACCGCACGAACGATATGGTTCGGACTGTTCTCCTCCTCGAAGGGCAGGTCGCTTTCGAAACTGACTTCCTTGATCTCACCAATTGTTTCGAAGGCTTTTTTCTCGCCCGAACACGTTGGGCACTCCTCAAAGGGATCATCAAGTTTGGTATTGCATTCTGGACAAACGTGGATCTTTTCGCCTAGATCTCCCCCACAATACTCGCACATCATCGTTGTAATGTTGTTTTCGTAGCCACAATAGATGCAGATCGCTTTTCCTTCCTGGAAAGAGGGAGGCTGGGATTCAACCCACTTCTTCCCGTCAAAATAGTACCACTTGCCCGTCCGTGCCCCAATGGTCCAGCACTTTCCATCCGTATCTTTGAGGCGGAGCTTTCGGAGCTTATCCTTGTATTCGCGTTCAGAGATTTTTTTCTGTCTGAATTTGCGACTGAGAATGTTGAATTCTCTTTCTATGTCGACAAACTGTTTATCCATTTGGGCACTATTATATTTCAAGTCCTTAAATAACCGCAAACATTTTTACAATTCGAAATAATGTCACGCACTTGTCTTTCTTACTTAATAAAATGGAGCCTATTTCCTTATTCACTATGGCAGTGACCGTTCTCCTAGATCAAAAATTCATCTTGAATCCGTTTCTCACCATTTTAAACTTAATAAATGATCCGATCCCCGATATTTAAGTTTGATCCAGACACCGTTCCCGCAAAAGACTATTTGGGATACGATGCCTACATAAATAGAACCGTGCTCATAAAAAAAAGGGGGGACAGGCTGCTTTTTTATTTACCTCTATAAAAAGTAGCCTGTCCCCTTTTCGATGTAACTTATTTGTTTTCAACAAATTCTACAAGTTGTTCAAAACAAACACTTTACATCGTGTGCCCAAATTTTGTGCAATCTGTTGTATGTACCAGAAATTTCGAATTTTCGGCTGTATATCGTGCCCATTTTCCACAAGTTATCCACAGATTCTGTGAAAAACTTTTGGGCCCTATTTTCCCCTCATTTACCGCCCCAAAACGCCCGATCCACTCACCATATCGAGTAGGCTTCCCCCCTTCACCGGGTCCGGTATGAATGAGAAAATAAATATCAGGATGACCAAAAAAGCGACCCATCGTCGCCCCACCGAGATCGGCACTTCTTCATCCCAAAGGCGAGGATGCTTCAGTCCGATAAACCCGATCAGGATCGCCCAGACGAACCACCCTACCCAGAAAAATACACCCATCACAATAAATGCAACAAGAACTGGCCTGGCAAAATTCCTCGACCTTTTTCCAAAAAGAGCATAGACCACATGCCCACCATCCAACTGGCCGATCGGAAAGAGATTGAGTGCCGTCACCAATGCACCCACCCAACCTGCAAATGCTACCGGATGGAGGATCAGATCAAAATTCTCTGGCGCCCCTTTAAATATCGAATCGCTCAATAATTTAAATAAAAGCGGCTCCCCAAAAATAATGCTCCCCTCTTCCGGAATATGAGGGACCGCTTTCGACAGGGAAAGCCCATACACCAATGCCGGCAATGCCAACACAAACCCGGCCAAGGGCCCTGCCACTCCCACATCGAAGAGCTGCTGTTTGCGCGTGATGGGAGACCTGATTTTAATAAACGCGCCCATCGTCCCGATCGGACTCGGCGGCGGAAACGGGATAAAATATGGGAGAGTGGCATTGATCCCATAAAAACGGCAAGTCAAATAATGCCCCATCTCATGGGCCAACAAAATCCCGATCAAAACCACCGCATACAACACACTCAATGCGATAACATCCGGATTCATAAAATCCTCAAGGCCGATGGAGCCGGCAAAACCATTTGCAATATCATCGGCATACACATAATTGATGCTCCAGGTCAATCCCACCAAGAAACAGCACACGACAGTGATCACAAAGAGCAGAACATTCAGCCAAGTCCTCTGCCTCGCAAAAAAGGACATGGCCTTAGGCGCATGGTACTGGGGTGTTGGAATTGGTTTGATCCCCTCCTCCATATCCTTTTCCGTCCCCTTCTCCTTTTCTTCTCCCATTTCGTCCTTCATCCTCTCTTCAACCTCTCTAACTCAAGCCCTATCAATCCATCTCCCGATAAAAAAATAGGAGTGATGAATATCACTCCTATTCAAATGCGTCTCTAATTGTGACGATAAATCGACTATGCGAGTTTTCTCGCTTTCATCTCCAGCTCTTCTCTGCTCTCTTTATGATCAGGATCAGGCACACATGCATCCACAGGACAAACCGCTACACACTGCGATTCATCAAAATGTCCCACACACTCCGTGCATTTTTCCCATTCGATCTCATAGATCTCTTCACCGGCAAAAATGGCCTGATTTGGGCATTCAGGCTCACACGCACCACAATTAATGCATTCTTCATTAATCATATAAGCCATTTTAGGACCTCCAAAAAATTCCTCAAATCAATAACAGATTATTATAATAACTTTTATAAAATTTACAATAAAACTTTTATTTTTTTCCTTCGAGGTCTAAAACCTTTGCCGAGGCATCATACCCAAAATAGGTCTGCGAGAATTCTTCTTGGAGACGTTTGTACAAAATTAGCGCTTCTTCGGTCTCCCCTTTTTTCTCGTGAGCGCGGGCCTTGTGAAACAGGACCGCATCGAGAACGTATTCTTTGGGATTTTCCTCCTCCAATTTTCCATAGAGGGCAATGGCATTGTCATAGTCATTCTGATTGATATAGACCTGCCCCATCAAATCCTGCGCCTGATAATAGACCAGATCCTTTTTTCCCTTGGAGATTTCATCCAGATAAGGCGTGACTTTGGCAAAATCTTCCTTTTCGAACCAGTATTTCGCCAGCTCCAGATAGCCGATGCGTGAGAACCGTCCCCTCCCCGCAAGCTCCTCGAGCTCGGCGACCTTCTCTGGATTCTCTGTGATTTCGGAACTTAATGTCAAGATCTGGTCCAGTACCTGGTTCTCTTTTTTCATTTGCCGCACACTGATCACTTGAAGGCCAATGAATACCAAAATCAAGATCGCGACTCCCGCACCGGCGATGGAAATCTCTTTTGTGTGCTCTCTCGAGAAATCGACGATATTGGTGATGGTCATTTGGAATTTATCTTCTTTGAGATGTTTTTTGGTTGCTCGTTTCATCCTAAACTCCTGATAATTCGACTCTCTCCAATAAATGTGACGTCTGATTATACCAAAATCCTCTCCTTCCTGCATTATTCTTATAAAATGCATATCCCTTTTGTAAAAATTCACCCCTCAAATCACCCTAAGAGGCGATTTATATTGAAA
>CAZXJE010000126.1:0-9559 GCA_964640835.1 uncultured Eubacteriales bacterium | reverse complement strand
ATGTCGCTGTCCCTGACCACTCTCAATTTCCTCGTGCTGATCGGCTATCTCGCCTTTCTCCGGTTTAAAAAGATATGTTGAGCTTTTATGGATGGGCAAAATAAATGGAAGGCCCCCAAAATCTATGATGGCACGAATGGATGAGTGCTGTTGACAGCTGAAAAACAAAAAAAGTACAATAATGGTCAGAACTTAAAAGGACCTCACAAATTTTGTTCAAGAGCATGGACTCGAATCAAGTCCCCAATGGATTCAAGAGCAATCCACGCGGGTATATTCTGATCCAGTCCATAACTCTGGTGAGGATTCCTCTCTCTGTGATATTTTTTGTGGTCCTCATCGCCTGCAAAGAATCCACTCTTACACTTGTTTTAGCACTCTGCCTGCTCTTATTGATCGAAACCACAGACGCCGTGGACGGACATATCGCTCGTCATTTCAACCTTGCCTCTGAGTATGGAGCAACGCTTGATCCATATGCCGACAGTATCTCACGTTTGATTATCTATTCAACCCTGGCATCAAAAAACATGGTGCTCCTATTGGTCCCATTGACTATGGCTTTGCGAGATATTACCGTCGCATACGCAAGAATTCTTCTCGCAAAAAGGAATCAATCTGTTTCCGCTCGGAAGAGCGGAAAGATCAAAGCTATTGTTCAGGCTTTTGGCTCTTTCCTGGCAATCCTGGGTTCATACTACTGGGATCGTATTGGCAACTGGAGCTTCTATGCTCTTTCATGGATCATCATCACTGTAACATTTCTGTCCTCTATCGAATACATAAGGGATGCATTTCGGGCGATCAAGAACAAATAAACCCATCATGTCCACATTCGATCGATCACTGGAGAATAAGCATGTGGTCTTCATGGATCTGGATGGGACAATCTACTTGGGTGAAAACCTCATAGAGGGAGCCGATCAGTTCTTGGATTATTTGAAAGTGAAAAAAATCCACCACTATTTTTTATCGAACAATTCCTCGCGCTCGAAGGCGGACTATGTGAAGAAATTGTCCCGTTTGGGGATTCAAACTGGCGTGGATCATATTTTGCTATCCACGGATGGTGTTATCGAATTTCTGCACGATCAAGGGATAAAAGAAGTGTATGTCGTGGGGACTCAGTCCATGAAAGACATGTTTCTGGAAACGGGTATCCAAGTGGCCTCTCCAAATCCTGTGTATGTTGTCCTGGGATATGATACGGAGCTCACATACGAAAAACTTCGCACATCCGCCCTTTTTCTCCAGAATAATGTCCCCCTGATTGCCACACATCCTGATCTAGTCTGCCCGACGCCACAAGGACCGGTCCCGGATGTGGGCGCCATGCTGGCCTTGTATGATAAGGCAACGGGGGTAATACCTGAAAGAATTTTTGGGAAACCCAATCCAGAAATGATCACTCACGTGTTCAAAAGGCATAACGTGGGTCCTGAAGATGTAGTGATGATTGGCGACAGAATTTACACAGATATGGAATTGGCAAATCGCGTTCCATGTGACTTTATTCTTGTGTTGAGTGGTGAAGCAAAAAAATCGGATCTACAAAATGTGTCTCATGCACCCGCTCTTGTCGTCAACACAATCGGAGAAATCATCCCTCAAGTTGATCTCTAGCATTTGCGAGGGAATCCGGATTGTGAATGCTGAGGATTTTGGGAGTGCAAGACCACTCTCTGCCGATCCTCTTCAGGAGTCCTGATAGGACCTTTCCGGAGCCCATCTCCACAAAAAAATCAATATCTTCGTTTTCCAAGAGCTGCATGGATTTATACCAGAGCACTGGTCGAGTGACCTGCCTTTGAAGAGAATCTCTGGCATCACTGCCCCGATGAATGACCTTTGCATCCACGTTGGTGATGATGGGATAAGCAAAATCGCGAAATTCCACACCGTTAAGATCAGGGTGAAGCTTCTCTTCCACACCCTTCATTAACTGGCAGTGAAAGGGTGCACTTACCGGCAAAAGTACTGAGCGTGGCGGGTCGATCACATCCAGAGCTTCCTTGACAGCTTCGGCATGGCCAGCAATGACGATCTGCTCCCTGCTGTTCCAGTTCGCTACTTCCACTATCCCGTTTCTGACTCTGCTCAGCGCACCTGTGACACTTTCAAAATCAGATCCCAACAGGGCTGCCATTGCACCTACGCCAACAGGAACGGCCTCCTGCATGTACTGACCTCTTTTATGGACTAAGACAACTGCATCCTCGAATGTCAAGGATCCGGTTGCTACCAGAGCAGAGTATTCTCCAAGGCTATGGCCTGCAGCAATGACAGGTTCTCTATTCAGAAGAGAATTCACAATGGTGCTGACTATAAGAAGGGCTGGCTGTGTATTCTGAGTTAATTTAAGTTCATCCTCTGGCCCATCAAAACATATTCGGGACAGATCGTAACCCAAAGCCCGGTCCGCTCGTGAAAAGAGGTCACGTGCCAATTGAAATTCTTCATAGAACTCTCGGCCCATTCCTACTTCTTGAGATCCTTGTCCTGGAAACAAAAAGGCCAGTTTTTTCACTTGTCCTCCATTTTAGGATTTAAACAGTTAGGTTGATTTGGATGTCCGCTTTTTCCCTTAGATTTTGAAGCCACTCCTCGACCTGTTCCTCGCTTTTCTCTTTTCTTAAAATAGCTTCGATGTCATCGAAAATGTCGAGCATCGGCTTTGGCTCTAATCCTTGGGCCTGTTGATCGGGGACATACCTTGTTTCATAGTAGCCCTGGATCTCATCCAAAGTCACAAGAACGGCACGATCAAACCTCGAGGATAAAATCCTGTTGAAGAGTATCCGTTCGTAGGCATAGGGTTCTAAATCATTCCTTTCCATATCAAACTTATCCAGTTCCTCTCGGAATTTATCGTTTCCCATATCCTCAGAAATGTTGTCGAAAAAATCTTTCATTTTCTCCCGGTTAATTGAGGCATCATCGCGGGTCACTTGGATGACCAACTTCTGATCGATCAATTTTTGGAGAACCTGTTCAATCGTATCGTCAGGTGTGGATTCCTGCCCTTTCTCATACAAGCCGAAAGTCCTGACGACTCTGACGTCAGTCAACGTTATCACCTGTCCATTCACAAGAGCCAAGATTCGATCGACTGTCTCGTCCTGCCCGAACGCAGAGTTTAGGGAAAAAATCCCCACTATAGCAAGAAAGACAACACCCATTTGTTGGATTCCGAAAAGTCGTCGAATCAGACGTTTCCTCTTAAAACACATTGCCAATAGTTATAAAACCTAAAATTTCATTTTCACCTTGGGCAGCATCGACGTACCAAGCCACTTCCAGGCGGATCGGACCCAAAGGTGTCCTGTACCGGAGACCAAGGCCCAGCGCATTTTGCAGCGACGCCAGGTCGACATCACCCCTTAATCCCCATACGTTTCCGACATCATAAAAAAATGCCCCATAGAGATCCTTGAATGTAGAGAGAAGAGGAAAGGTCATCTCAAAATTGAATAATAGAAGTGCTTTTCCTCCTGTAGGCTGCCCTGATAAGGGATCCTTAGGGCCGAGTTCATCGAACCTGGTCCCGCGAAAAGAATTGCTCCCCCCTGCAAAAAACCTCTCATGAATGGGCATTTTCCCTCTACCCAGACCGAGCCGGAACGTCCCACTAAAGGTCCAAGCGGGAAAAATGGGAACAAAATGTTGATATTTGGTAAACAGCTTTAGAAAATTCGATTCGGCATTAAACAACGGATAGGCCCATTCAAGGGCCGCACTCAGAAAATACCCTCTTTGCACATTAAAGGGATCGTTTCTTCTGTCCAAAATAAAACTTTCCGCGATCGACGTTTTTGAGTAAGGGAAATATTGCCTGTCAATCTCTGATTCCAATACATACAACTCTGTCAAGATCGTTTTTTCATACCCCAATGTCGTCAACAAGTTCATGTTCTTTTCAGAAGAAATAATCTTGATCACGCCGAGATGGACACCTCGACGGTCAAAGCTGAAACTCTTTCTCTCTTCCTGCTCATACCAGGCATTGACATAAGTTGCGAGGGGAACATTAAAGAAAAAATACGGTTGTTCCCAGGAAAATACGAGCCGCTTTTCTCTCGTACTGACCTGGCCGAAGATACTGAATTGAGCAGCGATCCCGAGGATATTGTTGCGCGTGAACTCCGCGGTCCCTCGGGGTCTTATCTCATTATTCCAAACAGCAAAAGTCTGAGCATCGCTCTTTGTCTCCAGGCCGATTCCCAAACTGGCATAATTTCTGCTTCCCTCTCTGACACGGATAAGCAAATTCACCCTCTGGGGCGAAAGAGGAATCTCTTCTATCCTCACTTCTGAAAATATTCCTAGATTGGCCAGTCGTCTCTCAGTTTCTCTGATCTGGTCATACCTTGCAAGACCTTTTTCGCTGACCTGAACCTCTCGGAGAATCGTGCTGGTTTTTGTGGCTTTATGTCCTGTTACGATGATCCTGTCGATCGAAACTTGTTCTCCTTCTTTGACGGAAAACTCGAGTTTGAATTTGTTTTCGCTGACCTCTTCGATCTGAGCACTGATCTCCGTCCCTCTGTACGCATTATTCATGTAGAAATTTTCCAGCCTTCCCAGATCTCGTTGAACGTCTGGCTGGAAGAAAAAACCGCCTTCATATGCACTGATCTGCGGGAGAAGCGTTTCCCTTCCATATGCCCTTGGGCCTTCGAATGTGATCTCATTGATAGTATGTTGTACTCCCTCTTCAATATAAAAGATTGGCCTGGCTTTGTTCTCGGTCTTTTCAAAAACCAGGTCAACTTTAGTGTCGGGAAATCCCTGAGTTTTGTATAGGAATTCGAGCTCTCTTGGGAGTTCAAAAAGCCGTGCTCCGTCAATCTTGCTGAGCAATGGTATATTTGTACGGATGAGAAGCTCGTCCTTTACTTGGGTGGAAGTGAAATATGAAAGCCCTTCGAATGTCATATCCCGGATTTTATACTTTTCTCCGGGCGATACGTTATAAATAGCCATAAATTCATTAGCCGAGCTCTGGATGCGGGAATCAACAGTGACAAAAAGGTATCCTCTCTGTCTTAAGTATCCCACAATTTTAGCCTCTCCCTCAGAAAGCCCCCATTCTTCAAATATGTTGGCCTCCCATATGGGTTTTAGAAGGCTGAGGGGGACATCAGCGCCCCGGATGACAATGGTGATCTTTTCACGGGGGATAACCTCCAAGGTGAGATTGACAAGTCCTTTTTCAACATCAAAATTCTGCTCTTTGATCTCTATCTCAACACGTCTAAAATCTTCGGATGTATACAGTTCCTTGAGCTTGACAATGTCCTCTTCCAGTACGGAGGGGGCAAACATTCCACCCTCCTCAGTCTTCATTTCTCTTCGCAATCGATCCTCTGGAAGGTTGAGCTCTCCAAAAAACACAAGACTGTTGACGATGAATCTTCTGGATATCCCCACATCGAAGAGGATATCGACTTCAGATGTACCAGGCACACTGTTCACAGATGGCGTAATTAGGGTATCAAAATAGCCATCCTCTCTCAATTGCCGCTCAAGTTCTTCGAGCGCCCTCTCCAGTCTGCCATCAGAAAAGGAGCTTCCCTCTCTCAAAGCGGACAATTTGCTCTTAAGCTTACTTATAGGGACTTCACGGCTTCCTATAAAGTTGATGTGTCGTGTGTATAATCGACTCGTCAGAAGAAATGTGAGTTCGATATTCTGTTGACCGGCTTTAACCACAGAGATATCCGAAAAAAGCTCCGTTCTGTATATCCTTTTGATGCTGTCGTTAATCTCCTTGAGAGAAAAGGAGTCCCCCGGCTTGATCATTATCAATTCATCGACAGTCCCCTCACTCGGATGGCCATCTATAAACACGGCAACCTTGCTTACTGTGAGCCGCTCATTTTTTGTGAGAGAATAAGACATCGGAGTAAGCAGAGTCAGACACAACAGCAGGAACGAGATGGTGACAGAAAGCGACTTCCTGCCGCAGCGCTCAGAATCTTTTATGAATCTTAACATCCAAACTTACCCTTCCTTCTTCATCCCTTGTCCCCACGATTGAGATATCATTGGTGAGCTCCCACTCGAGACGAATGATATCTTCCCGTTGCGCAGTCAGATTGGTGGAGTAAAGCATAAATACATTTCTTGAGATCTTCTTACCCACAGTCAAGCGCGCAGTCACGGAGGACGACGCGCCGATCGTGTAGGGGTCTATCCTGAATCGATCGATGCTCAAGATACCTTCAGCACTCTTTTTTGCCTGTTCAGAAAGTTGAAAGGACAGGAGTGAAGCCGTGCTGAATTGTGTACTCCGGTCATACTGGTATGTCCGTTTGAAGGCTTCGCCCATTGCCAGAAGAGCGAGGACATCCTCAGGAGGCAGCGGTGGGGATGAGCTGAAATTTGGATTGAGGCTTTCCATCAATCCGTCCAGAGAAAACGTTACGCGGTAGTCCTTCACGTACGTTTCTCCCGTGAAAGTGATGTAGGGCTCGATCCTTGCAGGATTGATAAAACTCACTTTGCCGTTCAAAATCCTGAATTCCCGATCCTGGAAATAGACTTCGCCTTCCAGAGTTTCGATATCTCCCATGACAATGGGAGACAGGATGTTTCCTGTCACCATCAGGTCAAATTTCCCTCTGATATTCCCCAGAGTATTCTCCAGCCATGCATCATCATCTGCCCTCAAACGGATATTCAAGTTAATGTCATCAAAAAAGGTGGGCTCTCTGCGTGAGGCATACAGGGTGGTCGTCGAAAAGGCAAATTTTTCGTCCAGTTCCCGTCTCCAAAGAACTCTGTGGGCATAGAAATCACCAATCAATTCAAATCTGTTGGCGTTTTTGATCAACTGGATCGTGCCATCTGCCAAAGCCCGCGTCCTCTCAAGGAGCGCCAACTGCATATCTTTCCCATCTCCTCTTATGTCGATCTCCTCGACTCCTCCCATTCCTACCGAGAGTGTTCCCGAGCCCTGAACATCCCCGCCGCCAAATTTTCCCTGGAAGGACCGTATAGTGACATCACCTCCATTAAAGGAGGCCAGCGCAGAAAAGTCCCTGAGTGCCTGCGCAAAATTGGGAAACGGGAGAATGGTCCCCTGAACATCTATAGCTCCCCTTATTATAGGGGAAGTTTTTAGGCCATTCAACTCAGCAATATACCCAATCTCCATCCTAGCACCGCTCCACGGCAAAAGGATGTCGGGATTGGTAAAAGACCCGTTTATTTCGCCCTTGAGGGTCTCTTCCAATAGGGGGATGCCGAGCGACACAGAGACAGGATTCTTTCCGGGAAGAAAGCTGCCGTCAACCTTGAGGTCCAGATGGTCTTCTGTGAAACTCAATTTCACTTCTCCGGCAGCCTCTGTTCTCTGGAATGGCTCGAAAAACAGGTCTTTGATCTCGAATGGACCACGGGCATAATCCTGCCCAAAAGCGCCCCCTCCCTTCAACTGAAAAGACAATTTTCCCTGGAGGGTCGGATAAACAGTAGTGAGGTCCACGTCAGTAATCGTGAAATCCATAGTGAACTGCCGGCTTAAAAGCCTTAGAAGAGCAGTCCCCCGTACCTGTCCTCCAAACATGCCAAACTGAAGATCAGAAAAATTGAGATGATCCTCCTCCCAATCAAAGCTCCCTTTGACCTGAACGGCTGTCTGATCGAGAAACTGCATCTTCTGGCCGAAAAAACCTCCAAAAACCCGGATCTCTTGCCCTTCCAGTTCGAATTCGAACTCCCCGGTGGCATTGCCCTCGAGCGGGATCAAGATCTCCAGATTGGGTAAGATCTTCTCTGCCAATCCTTCATCCAGCTGGATCTTTGCTTTAACTCGGTTGAGATTTGAGACAAGATTGATCCTCCCTCTCATCGCAGGGTCATCAACATCAAATATCCCCTGGAAATTATCTTGATAGATCTCAATATCCCCGCTTACAGATTCAACATCAAACAAGTCGAATCCTCCAGGAGAGAGGGAGACCGTCGCACTCACCTGAGGGTGTGTAAAATCACCAAAAATGCGCACGATCCCCTGTCCGCGCCCTCTGATCTCTGGAAACTCGAAATTCTTCCGGAGTAAAATCGAAAGGAGCTTCCGCGTGAGTTTGACATCCTTCACATCACCATCGATCAAAACATCAACATTCTTGCCGATAGCAATGATCCCCTCTACATCCACCTTTGCCACGTTTGAATCTAGACTTTGAGAAGTGAGCGTCACAACTTCATCCAACACAGTCAGCTTGACTTGACCTCGAAGAAGATATCCCTCGGGCTCAGGTTGATCGATTTCGTCTCTAAAATCGATATCGGCTTCGAATTTCTCATTATAAACAGCAAAATTTCCCCATGCTGGCGATGAGATAGGCCAAGGTATATCGAGATAATCCATTATAGGATCAAGATAAATACCTCGTGCCAATCCATCTACTCGGTCTCCATGGAAACGGATTTCCACATACTCGCGCGGCAGATTTTCTCTCTGATAGTTCAGATCCAATGTACCACCCGAAGTTTGCGTGTAACTGATATTCCCCTGAACGATCCCCATCGGTGTCTTATTGAGCCGGAGAGTTTTGCTCGACAGGGAACCCTCAAATGCGATCACACTATTCCGGCGCGACAGGACACCCTCTCCAAGAACCATCCCATCCCATTCAAAAGGGATCTCCGCATATTGAAGGATAACATCCATGGGGATGCTGAAGGACGTGCTCAGCTCTATTACAGGATCAGCAAGATTGCTGACTTTCCCACTTACTCTAAAAATCCCTCTTGGTCCGCTTATCTTTGCCTTTTTTATATGAAAAGACTCCCCCTGACCTTCCAGTGAAAGGCTAATTTTGCCATCTATCCGTTGTTGGGCTGAACCCAGAAGGAAATCATTCTGTTCGATTTCAACGTTCAGAGCATACCTATCCCTATTTTGCGTGAGAGATGCATGGATCCCCTTGGATTGGATCCGGGTTTCTCTTCCCCAATAGTACAGTTCGCCGTTCCTGATAATTGCTTTGTCGATCACAAAGGGAAAGATCAGCCTGACATCTCTGGGTTTTTCAGCCTCCTCCGAGGAAGGATATACTCTTAAAACCGGACTCTCGATCAAGACATTCAAGGGTTTTTCTCTGGACAAAAGCGATCGATAGGAGATACTGACAGCCACCTTTTTCGCGGAAAAAAAAGGAGAAAGAGAAACAGACCTGGCGTCCTCAAGAACAATAGAGGGAGGAACAAGATTTAAATAAAGTCGTGTATAGCCAAAGTTTTTTTGTATTTCTCTCTTTAATTGGTTGAGGACAACATTCTTAGCAACGGTTCCAGCTCCGGCTAAGATAAGGAATACGACAGCGAAGATGAACAGTTTTTTCACTCTTCGATAGGCATTCATCAACTCGGTGAAGCCGTAACTTCGCACTTACAACACTCCTTAAATTTGAATTATTCATAAAAACTGCCGATAATTTCCTTCCAAAAACTCTTAGTTCTTTTTATCGGCATTTTTTACCCTTTGGGCGAGCTGATCTCACTGCATCTGCTTCGTTATGTCGGGTCTCGCAGTAGTAAACTACAGCTT
>CAZXJE010000125.1:0-9753 GCA_964640835.1 uncultured Eubacteriales bacterium | reverse complement strand
CTCCCACATTGTAAGCCAGGATCTCGTCTTGAGGACTGCGCGCGAGGGACTTGGCGAAGAAATCACGGGCTTTTTCGATGTCATCCTTGATCACATAGAGCTCACCGATGACGGCCAGGGCTTTAGCCTGAATTTTTAGAGCTTCAGGACCAGCTTCAGCGTTTGCTTTTTCGAGGACAGCTTCAAACTCCTGCTGAGCCAGCTCGAGTTCGTTCTTTTCTCTGTAACAGTTCCCGATATTAAAACGAACTTGATAGGCCATGGGATTCTTTTCGAGGAAGCTCTGGTAAGAGGCAATGGCTTCGTCGTATTTTCCCTGTTCGTACAAGGCATTTCCCTCCTCGAATATTCCCGTGGAATCTTCATCTTGACCGGCAAACTCTTCCGCTCTTTTCAGATTGAGGATAATTTGAGGATTGACGTTGATCTGACTGACTTCCACGTTTCTTGTTAGGGGGACAAATCCGGGGGCAGTCACTTCGACCTTAAAGAAACCGCTGGACAAACCCATTATTTTCCAAGCGCCCTTTTTATCGGTCGTCACGGTTTTTTCAAATGAATGTGCTTTTTTTCCGCCAGATTCTAGGGCTTTCACTGTGACGGACGCGCTGGGGATCGGGTTGTCCGACTCATCTAAGACCTTCCCACTGATTCTGGCAACTCTGACTTGACCTTCAAGTGTGGCGAAACTGAGAAAAACGGCTAATATCATCAGAACACAGGTTATTTGTTTTGGATGAGTCATTGTATCCTCCCGTTTTTTACGGATTTTTCTTGTTTGTATGAGCTTGCCATTTCCTCAATGGATGTTTCAGCAACTCGTTAAAGGCTAAACTTCCATAATTTTTTGATTTTTTTTGCGTCTGTCGTATTCTCCAAGAGTACATCCATCGTATATTTCCCTTCAGGCAGTTGAACAGGAATTTCTATCTGGTAATTCTCGTCATACATTTTTTCCAGCTCCGATTCCTTGATGGAAATGTTATAGTCCTTGTTGAGCTCAAAGACTTTTTCCTGCGTGCCGACGTTCGTTATTTTGACCTGAGATTTTATGGTTGTTCCCAGGTTTTCGCCTTCGGCTCTCATCCAGATGTTCCTGTAGGGGATTTTAAGCAGAATTCTCTGCCTGTCTCCCTCTTTGAACATCTCTATATCGCCGCTGATGTCGAAGACAACCTTATCCTTTGGAACTCTAGGTTTCCATGCCATTTGGGTCTTATTGATCTGGGCGAGGTTGTAAGCGCTGCCTTTGAGCAGTTCAAAATTTCCAGTCCAATCCCGGTCGACGAAAATAATGGTGTAGAAACCGTACCACCAGACCTCGGTTGGGAAATCACCCATGTTGTAACCTCTGGGATATTGCTGTCGAGTGTCGGGCGGTCCGATCAGGATATAAATCCGTCCCCTGTCCTGAAGCCAACCCTCGCCCAATCCATCCCTGAAGAGGTCGTTTGCCTCAGCGATTGATTGGTAATACATATCCCGGTACTCATTCTCCTCGGTATCAGGGTCCGGGTCTCTTTTCCTCCAGAATTCTTCGATGAAGCCCGGTCGTTCAGAGGGAGGAATATTGAGAAAATCCTTCTTTTCATCCTTGGTGATGATATACCGGACACTGGATAAAAATGCTTCGCTCTCTGGGTCAAGATTTGCTCTCGCAGCGGATGCGCAGGAGAGCATTCCCAGTGAAAGCGCCAAAATCACGATCGCCCAACAAGCATGTTTTATTCGGATCATTCTTTTTTCCCCTCCAGTGTATTGACCTTTTCCCGGATCTCTTTCTGATCGGCATCCAACTCAAGAGATTTTTTCCATGCAACCAGAGCATCTTCCCGATTTCCCAACCGGAAATGACACTCACCGAGGTCGTTCAAGATCCTCAAGTTTGTCCCAAAAAAAGCGAGATAAGCCTGGAAGCTTTCAATGGCCTGGGCGTATTGTCCAAGAATCTGACAACTTCTTCCGATAAGGTTGTAAGCCGCATGCTGAGGGTCTTCCCCTTTCACAAAAGGGGTGAGGATATCCAGGACTTCCTGATGTCTCTGGAATTGGAAAAGAATCTGGGCATATCCGAGCGCATATTTGAAATTGGCCGGCTCTTTTCGGTAGGCTCTCTCGAGTAGCGTTTTTGCTTTTTGGACTTGGCCCTTATTGAATTGCTGTCCGCCCAAGATATAGTCATAAACCGCATTATCTGCCGGAGCAAGCAGTTCGGTACTGATGAAGGGGCGGGGCAGCGAGAGTCGGTGGGAGATGTAAAAGAACTCCTGCTCGAAGAGGACTTCGTTCCCATCGCTGTTCTGGACCGAGGCTCTGATGCCGTAGTTTGCAGGAGACATATCTGCGAGCGGGAAGGAGATCAGAAACTTATCGTTTTGAGGCCATTGCGTGCCCTCTCTCACCTGCTCCTGGATCACCTCATCGCTTTTTGATATAGTCACCTTGACTTTTCCACCCGTACGTATCCCTCCCGGGACACCGTACAGTTCGAAGTACACATGAAGGTTTTCATCTTTGGAAAAGTCCTTCTTGGGCGAGATATACATCTGCTGGTCCTGCACTTTGAATGGCTTAATCTGGCTGGCATAGGGGGATTGTTTTTTGCTGTGGGCGAGGCAAAGAGGACTCATCTGAAATTTTGCAGTGGATGGGATAAGTATTTGTTTTTCGAAAGATGTGAATTCTCTGGACACTCTATTCTTCATCAGCAAATGGAATTTATAGGTCCCCTCCACCATCGGAAAGGCATCTTGATAGCTAAAAAGCTTTGACTTGATCTGGTCGAATTGATTTTTATTGAATTGTAATGGCAGTGATTTGTTGAACTGATATATGGTTTTTCCCTCGAGGTTGGTCACTTGGCCACTGATCTCGAGAGTTGTGTGATAGGAATCCTCATACAATTCTATGGAAAGCCTTTTGGGTTCGATGAGGTAATGCACCAGGAACAATCCCTGATCGTCCTGTATGGTCTGAACAAAAGAATCGTTCCCGATGTAATTCGCGGTGTACTCCACTTCGATAATATCTTTATACTTCAACAGTTTTTCTGCGTATTCATCCTCGACTTTTCTGGGAGTTTCGAAGATCCTGGATAGCAGAATGTCCGATGCCATCGAGGGAATAGCGGCGCTTGCTGCTTGATCGTGAGGGATCAAGGACATAGAGACCTTAGCAACACCGGGATTGAATTGGTACAGCTGCTTGTATGCAGCCGCGATATCGATACGGTCTCCATGAAAAAATCGCAGGAGCTTATGGGGCCCATGCACCACGGGGCTGTAGAGCTCCCAATCACTGAATTCTCCTTGTTTGAAGAAAACGACGTTAAAGGAACTCGGGAGTCCCATATCGACTTTTCCCTGGTAGAACCAGATAATCATGGGCATCACTTCTGTCTCGTTTTCGTACTTGTCGATCGTGTTGGGCTCTCCCAGGATGATATAAATACGCCCCATTTCTGTCCTCCATCCCTCCCCAGGTGTGTCTCGGCCGAGCATTTTGTTCGCATATGCGATCCTCTGGTAGTGTTCGATTTTAAATTCGTTTTCAGGGGTGGAGGGATTCGGGTCGCGGATCCTCCAGAATGCGTCGACGAAAATCTGTCTTTCCCTATCTGTTTCCAACTGAAGGAAGATCTCTTTCTCTTTTGACGAGATGATGTAGACGACTTCCTCTTTGAGCCATTTTTTGAATATGGGTGGGAGTTCTTCAGGTTTTATTTTGGTCTGGCTGCTCCAACAGAGATGAGGGATAGCAAAAACGAAGAGGAGAAAAATCAGAAAAAATCTTCTCATGAGAGCTCCACTTTAATTTTATCTAATCGAAGCCGAATCTTCAAGCTCACAATCTTTTTAAGCGTAGTCTTTTCCCCATGAAAAGGATAATTCTATAACACCAGAATAATGTTGATCAGATTTATTCGGTCTCTAACGTAAAGTCCATAGACTTTGTGACCGTCTTTCCGGAAATATTGCACTTGAGTTCGATGTTCAATGTATAAGCACCCGGCTCCAAATCTTTTTGCTCTTTTTTCTCTGATACCTGCTCCCCTTCCTGAGTTTGAATGATGACAGTCTTTTTGAGCGGGAGGGGTTGACTGATGATCGGAGCATCATATTTTGTTCCCGCAAATTTGATAATAGCTTCATCGTCTTTCATCACTGAGTAACTCGCTTCGATGTCGAACTGATTGGCCTCATTGGGCTGAGCGCCAAAAATAAAAAAGAAGATGTCCAGGTTATCACCCTGATGGAAAACGCTATTGAGATTCGGAGTGATTTGAAGCACGGCATAGGTGAAATAATCTTTATGGATCTCTGCCTTCATCTCAGCAGAAGACATTCTGTTCAGTTGTTTAGCAAAAAAGATGGGCGTTGTTTCTAGAGCGTCTGTGAATGCCGCGGGATCCGGGATGGTAAACTCGAAGTACTGTGTGCCGATCTTTTCCAGCTCGAATGAAGTGATCGCCATTGAAAGCAAATACTTTCCTGGAGGCAGGGGATACCCCGTCGTGTATATTCCTTCCTCATCGGGATTGTAAGAAGATCCATCCGCTTGATGCTGGACAGGAATATAGATCTCCTTAACAAAATCTCCATCCAGTTGATTGAACTGAAGGAAGCAATGGGCTTTAGATTGTAGCTGCGATGCTGCTGTTTCTGGGGTGGTCTCAGCAGTTTCCCCCTCTGTTTTTTCGGGAGTTCCACCGACTGGCGTTAATGGGGCAAAGCCCAGGTCAGAATTTTTCACCTTGAAGAAGAAAACCGAGTGCATGTTCTCACGGGCTGGCAGATAAAGGTGTTTGAACACGTTGAAGGGAATGTCCACTCGTGCTTCTCGATTGTCCATCCCTGCTTGAAGGACGTCCTTGACTTCTTTGGGGATATATACTGCTTCACTCTGCTTCTCTTCCTGCTCAGTTTGTGCGACTAGACACGGAGCCAAAACAAAGCTCAAGATGAGTCCAGCAAACAGGATTGCGCATGTGTAAGTTTTAGTTTTCATGATTCCTCCTTGAGAACAACCACACTGCTCTCTTTATACAATGATTTGAATTCCGTCCTCGGGTGAAATTCAAATTGTGAAAAATATACTATAGCAGAACTCTGTCTTTTTTTCTACTGTAAATCTGTTATTTAGGCTTGGGATTTTAGCGTGTTCTCTGGTATTTATTGACCGCGTTTTGATGCTCTCGAAAAGAACTGCTGAAGTGATGACTCCCGTCGTTCTTGGAGACGAAGTAAAGGTAATCCACCTCTGCTGGGTAGAGGGCCGCTTCGAGAGAGCCCTTCCCGGGATTGGCGATAGGGCCGGGTGGAAGGCCTCCATAAAGATAGGTGTTGTAGGGAGTGTCCAGCTTTAGGTCCTTTGTCCTCAACCGGTCTTTAAAGCGTCCCTCCTCCTTCAGAACATAAATAATAGTGGGATCACAATCGAGTTTCATCCCAATGCGTAAGCGATTGTGGAATACTCCAGAGATCAGGCTCCTTTCTTCCGGACGGGATGTCTCCTTCTCGATGAGGGAGGCGAGGATCACGATTTCCCGTATGGACATGCCGATCTCATCGGCCCTCTTTGTCCATATCTCGTCGAATATTTTTCGGAATTGAGCGATCATGGTTGTGCCGACTTCATCTGCATCGGGTTCTTTAGGGAAAGAATAGGTTTCTGGAAAAAGGTAACCCTCCAGATTCTTGGCCTCTGGGTCCAGATCGGAGATGAGGCTTATATCGTCGGATACTTTGAGGAATTCTGCACTGTCTATAGAAAGTAAAGATTCGAGATGCTGGGCTGTCTCTCTGCGTGTGAGTCCTTCGGGAATGGTGACGGGATACAGTTTGACTTTTCCTTCCGTGAGGATGAATAGGACATTTTTTGCTGAGATCGGGAGTTGGACCGTGTACTCTCCTGCTTTCAAGCTCTGTCCCGAGTAAAATAGCCTGTATCCAAGGAGAAAGGCCCAGCCAGCGCGAATAATTCCCTGATCTTCAAGATTCTGAGCGATGTCCTTTACAGTTTCCCCGGTTTTAACCTCAAAAGTGACGACTTCGGAGGAGTGTTTTGGAGAAAACGAGAATTCGAAAGAAAACCAGCTCACCCAAAAAAGGACCAGCAGAATAAAAACAAATAGCACTCTTTTAATGATTTTCAGGAACATGGAAATTCTCTCTCTCGCTTTCCAGGTAGTTCGCAAGGATGATGGTTGCCGCAACCTGGTCCTTGAGCTTCTTTTTTTTCCGGCCGTTCATCTTTTGTTGATGGAGAACTCGAAGAGCCTGTTTGGTCGTGAGACGCTCGTCCCAAAACACGATCGGCAATCCTAATATTTTTTCCAGCCATCGGGCAAATTCCCTCGTTTTTTCCACCCTTGTACCTTCGCTTCCATCCATTTGGAGTGGGAGACCGATGACGATTTTGGACACTTGGTGTTGTTTGACCAGTTCCTTGAAATACAAAGCGTCTGCCTTCCTGTTTTTGACTTGATAACGTCCGATCGCATGGGCGGCGATGAAAAGTTTATCGCTTATGGCAAGACCGATGCTCCTGTCCCCATAATCTATTCCCAGAATTCTCATACAGTGAAAGTCCTTTCTCCCCTTTTTTTCTTGTTGTGTCTCTCTATGGCAAGGGTGATGAGCTCCGTGAGGAGTTGTGGGAAAGGCAATCCGCTCTTTTCCCAAAGCTTTGGGTACATGCTGATCTCAGTAAAGCCAGGGATCGTGTTGAGTTCGTTCAGATAGATCTTTCCCGTCCGCTCTTGAAGAAAAAAGTCCACTCGCGCCATGCCCGAACAGTCTATACATTTAAAGGCCTCTATGGAGATCTTCTGGATCTCTTCAGCCACCTTTTGTGACACGTCTGCAGGGATACCAAAGGACGTTTTGCCGTCTTTGTATTTATCTTGATAATCATAAAATTCATTGAAGGGAATGATCTCTCCCGGCAGAGAGGCTTTGGGAAGATCGTTACCGAGGACACTGCACTCCAGCTCTCGACCCTGGATTCCTTCTTCGATGAGGATTTTCCGGTCGAACAAAAAGGCATCTTTAATGGCCTGTGATGCTTGAGCAAAATCCTTGACTTTTGTGATCCCGACACTCGATCCCAAATTTGCCGGTTTAACGAATAATGGAAGTGAGATTGTGTTAGGGACACGGTCTAAAATAGCGTTAGGATCCCTATTCCAGTCTGCTTCCCTGACTGTGATATAATCGACGACAGGCAAATTTTGTGCTTTAAAAAGTGTTTTGGCCACCGCTTTATCCATTCCGACAGCGGAGGCCAAAACTGTAGCGCCCACATAGGGAAAATCAGCCATCTCGAATAAACCTTGAATCGTCCCATCCTCGCCATAGGGCCCGTGCAATACAGGAAAATAGACATCGGTTTCTAAAACATGCTGTTGTGTGTGTTTCCCCCAGGGGAGGAAGGAAAAGAAAGAACCAGAGTTGAGTTTGTCCGGCGTTAGAAAAGGGGAATCCACGATTCTCCAGCTCCCCTCTTTATTGACAAAAACAGAGCTCACTTCGTATGTTTCCGGGTCGAGATTTTTGAAGATGGATTGTGCCGAAATAAGAGAGACTTCGTGTTCGGCGGAACGGCCGCCAAAGAGAATACAGATTTTTGTTTTTTTCATTTGTGCACGGATAATTTTATTTTATAGAAATCGATATCCCATGTCCACCACTCCGATCGGTTAATTGCAGGCCAGATCGGAGTAAACACTCTAGGTCATTCACGAGTTGAGGTTGCCGCAGATGCAAGGCGCCGGCCCATGAAGATGTGGTTGTCCACCTCGAATGGGCCGCAACGAAGCAGATGCTGTGAGATCAACTCGCCCGAAGGGTAAAATCAGCCGATTATAAAGAAATAATTCATAGAATGAAGGAATTCACTTGGTATGGTGAAAAATTTATTCAATCTACGAGTATAATTTTGTATTTATAAATTTAAGTATCGGCTGATTTTATGAATGACAGTTTTCAGTATTGACAGGGATTGCCCGACTCAATATAATAGGTGCAAATTGTATAAGACTATTCTGGCAAGAGGTGAAAGAAAGAGGGAATCATCTTTCCAAAAAAAGGAACCGATCTTTCTTTCCCGGAATGCCGTGTTTCTCCTCGCTCTCAGGAGAGATGCGTTCCATTTAGCAATCATAAGGAGGCTGGGATGAAAAACAAAACTTTAATCATTCTATTCATTGGCGTGTTCATTTTGTGCTCTCTTGGCACTTTTGCAGAAACCAAGAAGCTCCGGGAAATTGGAAGATATAAATTTGCAGACATTGAAGATGTCGTCCCTCCAGCAGATGCAATGAAGCTGCTTGTGGATAAATATGCGGCTGACATCCAGAGCGGATTTAACATGGCCGGATACGGCGAACTTTATGCCCCGTTCATGGATGAAGTCAAACAGTCGGCCTTTGTGGAAAAGGACCTTGCCGTTGGAGACACAATGGAGTGGATGCTCTTCCGTTCTGGAGGCAAGATCAAACTGACAGAGGATTTAGAATGGGCGGGAGAAGCGGCATTACCCGTTTTAGCGTTCACGGTGGTTGCGGATAACAAAACGCATGAATTCATCATGCCCAGAGCCTGCGGAAACATCGCTCTGCACAAGGTGATCGAGGGCATTCCCGGGCCTGCCACAGAAAAACCTTATCAAGAGCAGCAGGAACAGCAGGAAGAGTATGAGATCGAGAAGGCAAAAATATACCGGGATATTTATGCGCTGCTCTCAGAAACAGACCTCTACTGTTCCATTTTCATTATGGATGATCCGGCCCCAGAAATGGTCATCCTAGGGGCTGAGCGAGGCTGGGAACGAAAAATGATAACGGATGGAGAAGTCGTTTATGTAAACAAGGGCAGGGACGACGGCCTGGAGACAGGACAACTGTTTTTGATATTCGAAGTTCCCCGGGAGATCATCGGGTATGGTCCTCTAGCGGTCAAAAAAGGGCGGGCTCGTATCGTCGACCTGGAAGACACCCGCGCCTCAGCGAAAATTGAGATGGCCTGTGGTCCGGTGGAGATGGGGCATTTTCTCGTTCCTTTTGAGGAAAAAGAGAGCCGGTTGGGCAAAGACCTTGGCTACGATGTCCCCCCTCATAAAGCAGATGGCCTGGATGGGACCGTTGTTTATCTAGAGACAGAGTTTAACCAGATAGGGACAGGTTATTGGGCGATCCTTAACCTGGGTGAAGAGCATGGCGTTCAAGTGGGGCAGCAATTGATTATCTATAGAGAGGAAGAAAAAGGCGCACCGCTATATATCTTTGGAAATGTGGTCATAACCGATGTGCAGAAACGAACATGTACCGTTAAAGCGCTTTCGGCTAGAGATGCCATTAGAATGGGAGATCTTGTGATGTCCCGGCCGACGAGATAGACGCAGCTATTCAGCCAATCTTTGTTGTATGAAATTTGTCTTATATTTATCCACTCTATTTTTGCTGATTTTTGTTTCACCAATTGTTATTTAGGGGACTCTCTTTAACCGGCCTAATGTCCTGCTGATTACAGTGGATAAGCTGCGTGCGGACCGGGTATTCGACCGGAGCCTTTGTGGGCGCCTTCCCCTTGGATAGAAGATTCTATCTCGGCTCAGTCCTTGAGATGTCCTATTACACGAGTATTGACAGAAATAGCCATTTTTGTTAGTTTAGTCGAGCACAACGAATACCACTTAACGAGCGGGCGTAGTTCAGTGGTAGAACGTCTGCTTGCCAAGCAGAAGGTCGTGGGT